>NZ_CAUYTL010000019.1:0-60550 GCF_963575615.1 Listeria rocourtiae subsp. hofi
CTTTAGTTGAGTATACAAAAAACACCTATAGAATGCACTTCTTTTTTTGAAGTGTCCATTCTATAGGTACCATTGTACTTTTTATATACCTTTATATTGAATTTTTGTAGCTTGTTTATCGAGGCGTGATGCGAAATGTTCTAGTTCTTGCTTAATTTCAGTTTCGAAACACGGCGTTTCAAAATAGGAAACGGTGAATTGTAGCGTGTCCTTTTTCCAATCGTATTTCCATAATCCGATAGCCTGATTGTTTGCTACAATAATCGCGGAGCAATGGCCGTTGACTGTCCACGCTGATTTTCGCTGGGCTTCTGTCATAATCCATGTTGGGTCTTTATATGCAATTACGGCTTGATCGAATTTGCCTGATAAAAATATCTTTTGCGCAGTAAGCATCGTTTTTTCGCCTTTCAGTGATACATAAGCTTGGCTCTCTATCGTGAATGTGTCAAGCTCTGCTTCAAGACCTGCTATCGCTGGTTTTATTTCACCGATATTTAGCCCACTCCAATGCCTGAAATCCTCCCAAGTTGCCGGCCCGTAGCCTTTTAAATAACGACGAATTAGCATCATCAGCGCCTCTAAATTGGCTTTAGGCTCGCTCGTCCATGCTTGATAATTTCCTAATCGGATACGGTGGCTATAGTTTTTTACCGCGTCGCTTGATGGCAATAAATATAAAATCCCTGCTATCGCGGCTTGTGCGATGATTGATGATGTGACCTGTGAGGGATACTCACCAATGATTGCTTCTAATTCTTTACGGCTAAAAACCTCTCGTTTTCGCCCCAAATCGTCTATTTCCACCAACAACGATGCTAAGTCAGTGCCTTCTTTTTGGCAAAGTCGGTGCACAATATTCGTTCGTGTACCAAAAACGCGAAATACCATCTCCCAGTCTTCCGCTAAAAAAGTATGCAGTGTCAATCGGTTAGCCCATATTTTAATAATTTGATTGGATGCAAAAAACTGTTCTGCTTCAAGCCAACTCATATCTACATGTTGCAAAAAATTCACGAGTGCCGGCTGATGATTCTGTGTTTGAAGCGCGATTGCTTGTCTTATGAATGTGGTAGGTTCTGTAAATGGCTCCACCATGCCTAATTTATGAAGCCTAATCTGCGTTATTTCTGCTTTTGTGAACACAGTCATCCCTCCTGTATTTTTCGCAATAAGTTTTTCATTCCTTCTATCATAGCGGTTGGCAGTTCAAATTGATAGTACGTGCTGATAAATTGCGAGATATCTTCAAATAATGCTATTTCTTCCCACATCGCTTGCCAATTAGTCTCCAGCGAGTAATCTGCAAAAATCGATGGTAAGCGCTCTAAATGTACCGAATTCAGCCATAATTCGATGTTTCGTCCTGAAAAAGAGGTATTTCGTCCAGCAATTCGGGCTTGTTCTTCTAGTAGCGGTAAGAGATAGTTTTCGCGGATTCCCGCTTGGATACTCTGTACAAACCAGATTTCCTCCCGTTTTAGGAACTTAGCAACGTAATGCAATTCAAACCAGAACTCGTTTACGATTTTATCAAAAGTTAGTTTTGTCATCGGAAGCTTCGATTGTTCGTGGACGCATCGTTTTATTTGCTCAGTATGCGCATCTTTATCTATTAATATTTCCATTTTTTCATAGTACGGGAACGGGTTTTCTAAAAATGTAATTGGCCAGAAGGAAAAATCGACCTTAATACCACTTTGGAAGATAACGAGTTGTGTTGCCACTTCTCCGGCTGGTGAATCCATATGTAATGGAGTCTCGATTAGTACGTCACCGATTTCCTTCAACCATTCCACTTTTCTTCCAAATAGTAATTCTCCACTGAACCAGACGTTTATATCTAAATCTGATAGTTCATCTACGCCTTGTTGTTTTGCTAGCGATCCTTCTAGCACGAGCGCGCGGACTTGTTCTTGCTTTTTGGCCCACATTATAATTTCTTCTAACATTGCTCCCCACCTCATAAAAAAGCCAAACACATTGTTTGGCTCTAATAGTTATTTATTCGGATAATTTTCTAAGAAGTAAATCAATGTTTGTAGCTCCGTTGTTAAATCGATGTGATGCACGCGAACGTGTTTTGGTACGCTGATACGTGCCGGTGTAAAGTTCAGAATCCCCTTCACATCTGCTTCTAGCAAGCGATCAACAGTTGTTTGTGCTTCATCTGATGGCACTGTCAAAATTACGACTTCAACTTTGTTCTCTTTCAGCAAATCTTGCATATCGTTTAAATGATAAATTGGAATGTCTTGTTGTACCGTTCCAACTTTACTAGTGTCAACGTCAAAAGCCGCGACAATTTTTATATTATTATTTTTCATGAAATTGTAGTGTAAGAGTGCGGTCCCCAAATTACCAACACCGATAATAGCTACGTTCGTTTGCTTATCTTGGCTCAGCGTCTTGCTAAAGAAGTCCAAAATGTAGGACACATTGTAGCCATAACCTTTCTTGCCAAGTGCTCCAAAGTAGGAGAAATCGCGACGAATCGTTGCTGAATCAACTTTCACAGCCTCGCTTAATTCCGCGGATGATACGCGTTCTTTCCCTGATTCATGTAAATACTTTAAATAACGGTGATAAAGCGGCAAACGCTTTGCTGTGGCTTGTGGAATCTTGCCCGTTTCCTCGATCATGTTTGTTTCCCTTCTTCCTTTTGATTTTAAATGGACGGTGGCTGTTGCGCACCATCCTTGTGCTATGAAACATGGAGATATAACAAAAACGATTGCGCCAATTTCTATCGTTGTTCATTTCACATGCTTGCTTATTCACTATAAACATTTCACATAGATTTCACAATGTTTTTGCTCAAATTATATGTTACTATTTTGTTACAACGCTTGTTGAATTCCATTATACAGTAAAAGATACCACATTGCTAGTCTTTTCACAAGTGGAAGTTTGTGAATTTAATTTTCGTAAGCGTTTCCTTTCTCAAGCCATTGCTTCTCTCCTTGCTTTACGATAAACTAGGAGGATAGAGATTTTGGAAGGTGAAGGGGACGTTAAAAATGATACTTTTGCAAGTACAGCAGATTGTCAAAAATTTTGGCGCTGAAACGATATTAGAAAATATAAAATTAGAAGTACAAACAAATGATCGGATTGCTCTTGTTGGTCGAAATGGTGCGGGTAAATCGACACTCTTAAAAATTATTGCTGGGCAGATGAGTTATGATGGCGGCACGATTTCAAAGCCAAAACATGTTCAAATAGGTTATTTAGCGCAAAACACGGGGCTTGAGTCTTCAAAAACGATTTGGAATGAAATGCTAGACGTTTTTACAGGATTACAGGCAATGGAACAAGATTTACGCGCGCTTGAGGAACGTCTTGGTGAACCTGCTATTTATGAGAACCAGGAGCAGTATGAGCAGACAATGAAGGAATATGATTCATTGCAGCACGCATTTAAGGAACAAGGTGGGTACCAATATGAGGCTGATATTCGGTCCGTCTTACATGGCTTGCGATTTTTCGAAGCGGATTATGAAAAACTGATTGCATCGCTTAGCGGCGGTCAAAAAACGCGGCTTGCTTTAGCGAAACTGCTTCTGGCGCGCCACGATATTCTGATTCTTGATGAGCCTACGAACCATTTAGATATTGAGACCCTTTCTTGGCTTGAGACTTACTTGCAAAATTACAAAGGTGCCCTGCTCATCGTTTCGCATGACCGCTATTTCTTGGATAAAGTAGTAAATCAAGTGTACGAGATTAGTCGGACACATATTGATCGCTACGTTGGCAATTATTCGCGTTACCTCGTTCAAAAGCAAGCAAAATTAGAACAGCAATGGAAGGAATTCGATAAACAACAGGAGAAAATCGCAAAATTAGAAGATTTTGTGGCACGTAATATTGTGCGGGCTTCAACGACAAAACGGGCACAGAGCCGCCGTAAACAGCTGGAGAAATTGGATCGGTTAGATCGTCCACAAGGCAGTGAAAAAACAGCACACTTCGGATTCCAATTTGAGCGTTCTAGTGGTAAGGATGTCTTGTTTGTGGAGGCGTTGGCAATTGGTTATACGGTTGATAAGCGTATCGCGCAGAAGCTTACTTTCGATATGAAGCGTCATGAAAGTATCGCGCTTGTTGGGCCGAATGGAATTGGGAAATCGACGTTGCTAAAAACATTGATTGGTGATATTCCGGCACTTTCTGGTGATTATCGTTTTGGGACGAACGTTCAGATTGGTTATTATGATCAAGAACAGGCAAAACTTGATTCTAATAAATCGATTTTGCATGAGCTTTGGGATGATTATCCGGAGCTGAATGAGCAGGAGATTCGCACAACATTGGGCAATTTTTTATTTTCTGATGATGATGTTTTGAAAGTAGTTAATACGCTTAGTGGTGGTGAAAAAGCGCGTGTTGCTCTGGCGAAATTGACATTGATTGGCGCTAATTTGCTGATTCTCGATGAGCCAACCAACCATTTGGACATTGAGAGTAAGGAAGTTCTTGAGGCCGCATTGATTGATTTTGAAGGGACGATTTTGTTTGTTTCGCATGACCGGTACTTTATCAATCGGATTGCTTCTAAAGTTGTAGAAATGCATCCAGAACACGCGCAGGTCTACCTTGGAGATTATGATTATTATCAAGATAAAATCGCAGAGCAAAAGGAGCACGCAAGACTTGACGCTTTGCAAAAACAGCAAGAAAATCCCCAGAACAAGCAATTGGCGACGAATAAGCATGCCTATCACTTGGATAAGGAACAGCAAAAAGTGTTGCGCCAGAAAAAGCGAAAATTAGAAGAAATCGAGACGCGGATGGAAGAAACGGATTCCAAAATTAATGAGATTGAGCAAGAACTTTTGGACCCTGTGGTGTATCAAGATCACGAGGCGGCCTATGAACGAACAGAGCGGCTCGATATTCTAAAACAATTGAGTGAGGACTTGATGGATGAATGGACAATTTTGAGTGAGGAATTAGAAGAATAGATAAAAATAGGATTTTCCATTATTGATTTGATGGAGAATCCTATTTTTCAGCAATAAATATGTAAATCACTTGGGGTCTTAGCCCAATAGTAACCTTACTTAAGAAAAATATCTTCTTGGAATGCCCCTTTGCTTATTTAATAATTTAGTTCTCTTACTGTCTTTATAAACATACAAATCATTTCTGTATTTATAATTATTTGCATATTGTTTGATTGTTATATAGGCTTTCTTCCCTTTAAATTCACTAATAACGCCATATACGGAGAATGCCGCAGCGGTCCATCCAAGGCCTGGCACTAACCCTAATCCAATCAGCACAACAGCAGCGCTTGCTTTATTAACCTTAGTCATTGTCGCTGTGACTTTTCTAGTCGTTATTAATTTCATAGAACTACTAGGGCTTCTCATTAATGATCTCGGAGCCAGCTCATTTTCAGTGGATACATTGATTGTTCCAGCTCTCTCACCGTCAATTATGATGTCTGTTTTAACCATGTCCAAGCTTTTCTGTTGCTGATAGTTGATATCTATTCTTGAACCATCTTCATCAGTGATTGTAGCCGTTTTGTTTTCAGCATCTACTGTTATTTCATTTTCTTTTTTAGTATTTTTATCAATCACAAGAAACGAGTCTCTATGCTCTTGTGATATAGAAATATTTGAATCTGAATAAATTATTTCATCTGTGCTATCAGCCTCTGCCGGTATTGCCACTGACACGACAAGCGCTCCTGCAAGTAATATTGTGACTACTCTCCTCATTTTTTATCATCCTCCATCGTATGTTTTTTTAAAGAACCAAATAGGATGTTAAGCAACAATAACATTAAAATACCAATCATTAGTACTACGCCTGAAATCCAGCTCATAAGAAATGCCACCAGTAAGAACAAAACTAATATAGTAAAGATACTATAAAATATTATTTTTATATTCATATTGATTCACCTCCTATCAATTATAATTTCACATGTTTCTATATCATTTGAAGATAATCCACATTATGTATCCGTTTACAATAAATATTACATTAATATTACTTAAATGTCAAATCGTTAACTTTTGGATGCATTTAATTACCAATAAACATATGGTACACAATTTAATAAGTTATATTTTGAATTATAAATATACTATCATTTGGACAAAGATATCTATAGAATTAAAAAATAACATCCTTGTATACTCCATTTTCTAAAATGAGTCCGGGACAAACTCCCATGTCAGCTTTCGCTGACATGGGAGTTTGTCCCGGACTCTGCTTTCTATCTTTGAAGTTGAATGTCAAGTCCTATCTCAACCTGCCAAATATACGCATTCATACTTGATTTAACAATATACTCAATTCCACTCTCGAATCTTAACGACTTTTCTCTTCGAAAGGTACAATGGAACGTTTTCTGTTTGAACATCGCTGTACTCTAAGCCAAACCAATTTTCTGGTGACGTTGTGAAATGCTTGATGAACAATTTGCTTTTCATAATCCCTCGTTGCCAGTTGGTAAGATCGGCCTCTGTGCTCAGCTCGTCTTTCACAATAACAAAGCAGAAATCTCCAAGCTTACGACCAATTTTGGCTGTATATTTCCGATTTTGTTGTGCGAGTGAGCCCTTTGATATGAGATCTTTCGCAATTTGATGTAGGAACACATTAATATCTTGCTCAACTCTAAAACCTAGTTTCAATTGCACGCGAATCACAAAATCACTCTCAAAACTCTCGACTGTATAATAGGCGGCATATGGGCTATCGACAACTTGAACGTTTACAAACCAGTAAACATCAGCGCGCTTTGGACGTTTGTCAAGAATCGACGCCATGACTTCATGCTCAACGCGATAAGGGTTGCGGCTACTCGTTAAATAAACAAGATTATGCGCAAATTTTGGATACGCCTCGTCTACTTTTAATTTGGCGAGCATTGGTACGAATTTTTTCAAGGATACGTTCTTTACTAGTTTCGTTTTTAGTTGGTAGCCGCTGAACCAGATATACATAAGTGCCATAATTGCTACGGCCATAATGACTGCGACGAAACCGCCGTGCATGAATTTCGCAGCGCTTGAGATGAAGAAGGCAAATTCCAAGATTCCAAATGTCATGAGAATAGCTGTTGTAACCAGTTTGGAGAATCCTTTTCGTAACAGGAACTGGAAAAGTAATACGGTCGTCATCAGCATTGTCACAGTAATTGATAGTCCGTACGCAGCTTCCATATGAGTCGAATCTTGGAAATAGAGCACAACGCCTACACAGGCAATCCAAAGCACTGTCGTCACAGTTGGAATATAAACTTGCCCTTTCGTCTCTGATGGGTAACGGATGCTTAGGCGCGGTAATAGATTGAGTGCGATTGCTTCTGAAACCAATGTATATGCGCCTGTTATCAAGGATTGGGAGGCAATAATTGCTGCTAATGTAGCGATCAATACGCCGTACATGATGAACGGTTCTGGCATGCTTTGGAAAAACGGATTCACAAATGGATCGTCTGAATTTTTGAGCGATATAATCCAAGCGCCTTGTCCGAAATAATTGAGTAGTAAGCAGACTTTAACGAATGGCCAAGTGATGTAGATATTTTTGCGTCCAACATGTCCTAAATCGGAATATAAAGCTTCTGCACCTGTTGTTGCTAGGAACACACTACCCAATATTAGGAATCCAGCTTTATTTTGATCACTAAAAAGTAATTCCACTGCGTAATATGGAGAAAATGCTTTAAAAATAGACAAGTCTCCAAGAATATTGATAATGCCAAGCACGCCTAGAATCGAAAACCAAAGAAACATCGTCGGCCCAAAAATTCGACCAATGAACATAGTTCCATATCTTTGCATAAAGAAAATACCGCTAAGTATAACGATAACAATGGTAACTATTAAAGTCGTGTTTCCAGTGAATAATGCATCAAAAGCCGGGATTTCTTCCAGTCCTTCGATTGCTGAGGTTACGGTTACAGCTGGTGTTAAAACGCCATCTGCGAGCAATGCTGCCCCACCAATCATTGCTGGGATGACGAGCCATTTTCCTCGTTTTCTGATGAGGGCATAAAGTGAGAATATCCCACCCTCCCCGTGGTTATCTGCGCGTAAAGCAATGACCACATATTTGAAAGTTGTCAGTAATGTGAGCGTCCAGAAAATCAAAGATAAAGAACCAATGATGTAGTCTTCTGATACGTTATTCAGACCTCCGTTACTCGCGACAATCGACTTCATAACGTAAAGAGGCGACGTTCCAATATCCCCATAAACAATACCAAGTGTTCCTATTGCCAAGCCAAGTCTGATTTTATCTTTTCTCTCCATTTTTATCCCCCTCTTAAACCATGGACGTATTATACCACCATTCCAACAAAAAGACGAGCATATCTTTGGCCCTATTTTTCAGGGTTAAAAATACACTCGTTTTCGCTTAGTATGTGTCTTCAAAAAGCAGGCCAGGACTTGCATTCATCGTCAAATCTCCGTGGATTCCTTTTTCGAAAAGAATGGTTCCGGCAGCAGCAATCATTGCAGCATTGTCACCACATAGGGATAGTGGCGGGATAATGATCTCGACTTCTGGGATTTCTGTTGCAGTTTCCTTGATGAGTCGCGCGCGAAGTCCTTGATTCGCTGCAACACCACCTGCTAAAAGTAGTTGGGTCACGTTGAATTCTTTCGCTGCGCGGATTGTTTTTGCCACAAGAACGTCAACAACGCTGGCTTGGAAACTTGCTGCTAAATCCGCTTGGTTTATTGGTAATTCTTTTTGGCGTAAATTATGGACTGTATTGATAAAAGAAGATTTTAGTCCGCTAAAACTAAAGTCATAGCTAGCTTCATTCATCATCGCGCGTGGAAACTGGAATGTATCTTCTCCAGTAGTGGCTAGTCGATCGATTTGTACGCCACCAGGATAGGTTAAACCAAGTGTTCGCGCTACTTTGTCATAGGCTTCCCCAGCTGCGTCATCGCGGGTTTCGCCAATAATTTCAAACTTGCCATGTTCATGCATGATGACCAGTTCTGTGTGCCCGCCGCTGACAACGAGGGATAGAAGCGGGAATGTCATCTCGGTTGCAAAACGATTCGCATAAATATGCCCAGCGATATGATGAACACCAATAATTGGTTTGTTGTGAATGAAGGCTAGTGTTTTAGCAGCGTTGACACCGATAAGAAGGGCGCCTACGAGACCTGGTCCTTCTGTTACTGCGATGGCATCGATTTCATTCATCGTTACACCTGCTTGCTCTAAAGCTTCTTCAAGTACGATTGTGATTTGTTCGACGTGATGGCGAGATGCGATTTCTGGAACCACCCCACCAAAACGCTTATGGCTCTCGATTTGGGATGCGATAACATTGGATAACATTTCTGTACCATTTTTGACAACAGATGCTGCTGTTTCATCACAACTTGATTCGATGCCTAATATTAGTATATCTTTTTTCATAATTCCACCTACTTTGGTTGATACGATACGATTTTTTTACAATAGTTGGCTCATCGTTCTACCCACATAACTAGCGCGTCTTCTTGATTATCTGGATAATACTGTTTGCGAATTGCCCCGTCTTTAAATCCAAATTTCCGATATAATTTCTGTGCTTGCATGTTGGAAACACGGACTTCAAGCGTTAACCGAATAACACCTTTTGCTGTTGCGGTATCTAGTAATTCAGCTAATAGCGCTTGACCGTAGCCTTTTCCTTGATAGTCAGGATGTACCGCAATATTAGTAATGTGACCTTCATCTAAAATCAACCATACGCCTGCATATCCAATGACCTCTTCATTCTGTTCAGCAACGAGATAATAGGCGTACTGGTTCGTGTAAAACTCATTTCGAAATGCCTTCTCGCTCCATGGTGAAGTAAATACCGCGTTCTCAATACAGAGCAAGCTTTTTACGTCAGCTACGGTTGCTTGGCGAAAAGTGACTTCATTCATGATTGTTTGCCTCGAGCCATTTGCTTTCTGCTTCTGCAAGTTTTAGATATGTTGGGACAAACGTATGCGCCGCGACGCCATCCTGATGCTGAGCAAGTTCTCCAAGAAATGATGGCCGTGGATAGCAACGTGCCGCATCCCCGATAGTAGCCCGATTTCCTAGAGCCACTTCGATTTCTTCTTTAAAATTTGCCAAGCCATCGCCAATAAATAAAACCTTAGCTGTCGCATCCAACTTTGCAAGCAAATCTGTGAATGCAAGATGTTGGTCACCCTCTACTACTTCTCCTTCTTCATTATAAATACCGGCGTAAACATTTCCGCGCCTAGCATCCATCACTGGTACAATAAGCCCTTCAAAAAAACGACCATTTTGTGCCATCAGAGCCAAGCTAGAAACACCAACAAGCGGAATTTGCAAATCCCAAGCCATTGTTTTTGCTACAGTTACACCAATTCGAAGTCCGGTATATGAACCAGGCCCTTCTGCCACAGCAATCTTCGTCAAATCCTGGGGTGTCACATCACATTCTTTCATTAGTTGTGCAATCGCTGGAAGCAATCGGACGCTGTGATTTTTTTTCAAGTTGGTAACGAGTTCACCAATGACTTTATTATCACGCCACAAACTGACGCCCAGCGTGTCATTTGACGTATCTATTCCAAGTATAATCATTCTCCAAAAACCTCCGAAAAAAGTGTTTCGTATCTTGCTCCCACTGGTTCTATCTCAATTGTACGCTCATTTTCTGCTACGTGTTTTAATGTGAATCGGATATAATTAGTAGGAATATCTTGCTCAATAAAATGCGCCCATTCCACAACAGAAACGCCATTTCCTTCGAAGTATTCTTCCAGTCCTAAATCGTCCTCCGTGTTCTCTAGGCGATAAACATCCATATGATATAGAGGTAAGCGCCCTTTTGTATATTCGCGAACAATGGTAAATGTCGGACTCTTAATCATTTGCGGTATGTCCAAGCCTTCCGCGAGTCCTTTTGTAAAGGTTGTTTTACCAGCTCCGAGATCCCCTTCTAGCAGAATAACATCCCCAGCTTGCATCTTCTGACCTATTTTTTTTGCCATCTCACGCGTCATTGATTCATCTGTTGTTTCTATTATATATTTCATCGCTTCACCTTTTTTATTATTTTCTGTACATATCATACCATAAAAAAAGAAGCCAAGACAAAGCTCATTGTCATACAAAATAAGCAAAATATCACAAATTCTTTTTTTCGAGTAGGATGTGAATCTTGCTTGACACAAATCGAGCGAAAGCGTTTGTATTCAGGGGATTTGGATTGGATTAACCGCTCGCTTTGTTCACGCTTATATTGGGACTGTAACTCTTTTTATTCGAACAGTCACTGAGGGATTACATGATCGCTTTGCTCTCATGTATATTGGGACTGTAACTCTTTTTATTCGAACAGTCCCAACAAAGCGGAGCATACTGGTGTATGTGATGACTGAAAGCAGGGAGGGAGTAGTTTCCCCGACCATGCAAGAAGTTAAGCGAAACTGCTCTTGTGTAGCAGAACCGCTCGATTGTTCTCCATCCTTATTCTAAATATCCTGAAAGAACGCCTATTCGTGATGCTCATAGGCATATTGGGACTGTAACTCATTACCTATTCGAACAGTCCCAACAATGCGAGCGCTTGTCGCCGATTTATTTTGGTTATGTCCCAGACCCCTTTCTTATTATTTTCTGTACATATCATACCATAAAAAAACGAGATGTCCTATAACGCTGAGCATCTCGTTTCATTATGTTATTGTATTTCGTCTGTATCTGTCAAAGCATCTCCGTACATCGATTTGTAATAATCGGCAGTTGCTTCCTCAATTATCTTTTGTAGTTCTTTTGCAGAAATAACATCAGATGAAGATGGGAACTTAGGAAGTTTGGCTGAATCTTTCGTTTTCATCGTGATTGTAAATGCCATTGATTCAGGGTTTTCCTTGTCTGATGTATCAGTAAGCTTCACTTTCATCTTCATATTTTCAATCGCGTCATCTTTGCCTTGTTTAATAGTAGTATCGATTGTTATAGCAGCATCTTTCTCATTTTCTAAATCTTTAATGGAGTCTTTTATAGATTTTACAGTAGCTGTATATTGCTCATCAAAGTCCTTCTCTGAAACGCCTTGTGATGTGACGATAACTTTCAAATCAGCTTTTACATCCTTATCCTCAGCTAACTTCACTAATTGATTGGCTAGTTTTGTAATGTCGGTTTTGGTTAGTTTTACTGTAATTTCGCCGTCATCGCCTTCTTTAAAGCGATCTTCGGGTAAACTGCTGAAATAATCTGAGACTGTTTTAGTTACTTTTTCACTCAAATCTTTCGTTGCTTTCTCAACTGCTTTCGTATCTGTTGCTTCTTTTTTCTCTTTTTCGTTCGTTAAATCCTCTGCAAGCCCTGTAAGCTCTACGTATTTTGTTGCTAAATCTGGATTATCTTCCTTGATTCGCGAGAACATACCGCTTGTTAGTTGATCAAGTAATGTTGTCAAATTACCTTTATCATCATATAAATCGCTTAATGGCAAGTATACTTTTTCTGCTTTTGAATCCATTAATAAATCAAGTGTTGCGTCTATATTTACTAATCCTGCCGTTTTAACCGCAATTGTAGCCGCTGATTTTTGCGCTTTTTGATCGTTAGCAACTGTCATTTTTACAGACAAGCCTTCTAACATGGCCGCGCTTTGTTCTGCTTTTAATGTAGCTGGTAATTCATCAATCGTAATTCCAATTGTCGATGTAGTTTGATCAGCGGGATCTGACGTCTTCTCCACACTTTTCGTAAATTTCTCTTGCGGCGTACTCCCACACGCCACTAGGACAAGTCCTATAAGTAAGGTTAATACTAACAATGTAAGCTTTTTCATTTTCATTTATACATTCCCTCGCTCTCTTTTATAGTCTAAATCTATCACAAAAGACAGTGGAACTCAATCCTATTGATGATTTGTTCACATATTTGACAAATTATGCAATTGAAACTTGCTTTTTATAGCTATAAAAAAAGGGACTTGCCTTTTCAAAAGAAAAACAAGTATACTGGGAAGATAGATATAGAAAAGAGGTTTGATTATGTTATTAGCATATATCGCAGGATTTTTTATTATTTTATTTCTTATACTGTTTATGGTTGATAAACGCAGAGTAAGCAATGGCATTTTTCTCACGCTAGCCCTATTCTTCACGATGTTATCTGTTGCTTATGGCTTAATGTCAAAAGGCGGTAATATTATTGCACTCATTGTTATCGGGGTTTTCTTCCTGATTCTTTTTCTTTCGCCATTTCTTGTTATCGGTTTGGGCATTGGTTTGATTTATAACGGAAGATTAATGGTGAAACGAGAAGGCCGAAAAATACCTAATCTACTCACACTATTTGTTGGAATTACGATTCTTGCATTAATTGTTCTATTCATCCTGCAATTAACTATTTTCGACTCTGTTTGGTTAAGTATTATTTTCACTGCATTGTTTTTGATTTTAGGTTACTTCTCGTTCCTATTAATCAGTTTTCTGCTATCTTCTTTTATCTATCAGTACAATCGACCGCGCCTAAAGCAAGATTTTATCATTGTACTTGGAAGCGGACTAATCGATGGAACTCAGGTACCACCGTTGCTAGGTAGCCGACTAGATCGTGCTATTGTTTTTTATTACAAGCAGGCCGCGAAAAAATTTGCACCACAGATTATCGTATCTGGTGGTCAAGGTCCAGATGAACTAGTGTCCGAAGCATTTGCGATGAAAAATTATCTGCTTGATAAAGGAATTCCAGAAGAACATATCCTTATGGAAGATTTGTCTGTGAATACGTTGCAAAATATGCGTTTTTCGAAAACATTAATGGATGATTTAAAACCGAAACACCGCAGTATCTTCGTAACGAATAATTTCCATTTGTTCCGAGCGAGCCTTTACGCGCGAAAAGCCGGATTAAAGAGCCAAGGTATCAGTTCCAAAACGGCGCTTTACTATTTACCGAATGCCTTGATGCGTGAATTTATCGCTATTATTGTTATGTACAAATGGTGGCACATAACGGTAACAGCTTTAATTCTGCTTGGCATGATAGGGATAGGAATTATCAATATTGCATTTGTTTGAATCTAGTTGACTAGGAATACAGCTGTTCAATAGCTTAAATATGTGCCTCGTATCTTGTAGAGTTGTGTTTATCTCCAATGGATGCGAGGTATTTATCTTTCACGACTATTCACAATCAGCCTCTATTATTGATGATATCCGGTGTATCACTAACTAGTTTCTTACAAAAGTGTTAGACTATACGCGGATTCTTTATATCTTCTTATTCATTTCTTGCTTTTCGTTTTACTATTTTGAGATAAAATGTAATCAAGAGGAAAAAAGATAGTTCAAAGGAGAAGTCTAATATGAAAATGACTAAAATATGTGCTACTGCGCTGCTTACATTGACAGCGAGTATTTCTCTGTCGGCGTGCGTAGATAGAGAAGCTATAACACCAATGAAAGAAGAACCTATAGTGTCTACCTCAGATAAAACAGCAAAAGAAAAACTCACACCCACACCAAACCTTGGTATTTCATCCGTCTCATCAGCATTATATGACATCAAAAAAAGCAAACCATTATACGAAGAAAATCCACAAGTTGTAACGCCAATTGCCAGTGTCACTAAACTAATGACGACGTATTTAGTCTTACAGGCCATACACGATAAAACGTTGTCTTGGGATGAAAAACTATCCTTAGAACCGCTTGATGATAAGGCTGCCATATCTCTTTATATGACTACGAGCAAAAAAGAATGGACCGTAAAAGACCTCTATGCAGCGATGATTGTCATGTCTGCAAATGATGCTGCAGAGGCTCTTGGAAAACGATTGAGCGATGACTTTCCTGCAAAAATGAATAAAGAAGCAAAGAGCATGGGACTCTCTAATCGTAGCAATTTTGTCAGTGCAAGTGGTTTAGATAAAGATGGAAAGGAAAATGTATCGGTAAGTAAAGACTTATTCTTGCTTGCATCAGAGCTAATAACTAAATTCCCCGAAGTGCTAGATATGACTTCAAGAGCAAGTTATGTGACGAGTAATGACTACACGCTGAAATCCACAGACGCGCTTTTAGCAAATAAAGAAATCGATGGCTTAGATGGTTTGAAAACTGGGTTCACAGACGGCGCGGGGTACTGTTTTGTTGGCACTGCAGAGCGAAATGGGAAACGTCTTATATCCATTGTGTTAAAAGCAAAAACAACAGATGCCCGCTTTCAAGATACGAAAAAACTGATGGCATATGGCTTTACTAACTAAAATAAATGTGTAATTCAGCTTTATAGTTTACAAGAAAATATTACAGTGACTTTCATAGTGAAAAAAAGAAAAACTATGTAAATAATGAACCTAAGATTCAATATTTACATAGTTTATTTTGCACTTTTTATCATATTCATTCCTGTGGGTAATGTGTTACGTTGATATTGTGCAGCCAAAAGCTTTACTTTTTTAATTATTTTTTTACTTGATAAATTTATTCACAAAGTTATTCACATGTGCCGTATAATTCGGAAGATCCTTAGCTATAGATTTAAAATGCGGGCCTCCTTCTACTAAATATAATTCTTTCTCTCCACCAAGTGCCTGATAAATATCTTGTGCCATAGCAACAGGAAATAATTGATCTCCCGTTCCATGTATTATAAGCGTTGGGATTTTAGATTTCGCTACTTCCCTAGTTGTTGACGCATCTTCTAATTTGAAATTTTGCTTTTCGAATAGTTCTTGATTAATAAGCCGGTACGTTTTCTCTTTATTAATAATCCCTCCAAAAGGGAGTTTTTGAAGAACTGTTTGAATCAAAGCCTTATGAGAAGCGAATCCGCAGTCGGCTATAATGGCCTTAACAGATTTCGGTAAATCCTGCCCGCTTGCTAATAGGACTGCTGTGCTACCCATAGAAGCCCCCATTAAAGCTATCTCACTTCCTAATCCATTTTCTTTATCTGCTAGATGAATCCAGTTTATATAATCCTCACGCTCTAACCAACCTAACGAAATATTCTTATCAGCATCTCCTTCACTTTCCCCATATGATCTCGACTGCGGTAACAATACATTATAACCATTGTCATAAAATAATTTAGCCCATGGACCCATATTAGTCGATCCTCCAACACCATGAGCTAAAATCATTGTTTTTTTCGTGTTATTAGGATTTTTCAAATATAATGCTCGTAGCTTTTTCTTAATACCATCTGATTCATAATAAGATGCCCACTCTTCTTTTTCTTGATTATTAAACCATGCTACAGCGTCGTTGAATTCTTTTTCGTAAGGCAATTCTTCTACCGGCTCATTCATTAATGTATTCCCTGCTAAATTAGTAAAAACAACCGAATAAATAAGATGCGCTAAAGTAGATTCGCCTATTTTAGCGCCCTCATCAGCAAGTACATGTTCCTTTATATTTGTATCAGTAGCTTCTGCAAGTTGTGGAATCGTTACTACCCACATACTAGCAATTATAATAATTCCCGTCATTTTAATCAGTTTTTTTCTCATATCTTCCTCCTAATTAGCAAAATAGTTAATATAATATTATATACGGTTTATTGGCCAATATTGATTATAGCATACAAATTTTGTATACTTGTTTTCTCTTTGTACAGATTGCTCGGTACATTTTGATAGTCTCTATTTCACGAGCTAGTGCTAGTGCGCATAAAAAAACCGTCGCAGAAAAGGGAGTAACCGCGACGGTCAAAAAGGGAGTTCACATTTCCATGCTTCGGGGAAAAGTATAGAAATGGTGTTGCTTATTGTTAGCTTATACACTCATATTACATCTAAAAGAAGAAAGTAAGCTGTGATTCAGATTAGAATTTAATGAAAAATAATTTTCCTTTTTATAATATTCCATTGAAATATGGACTACAAGCATTATTTTATAGAAAAACCATATGATTCCGACAATTCCGTGAACATTCATTAATACACTATCTTTTTTTAGCTTGGAGCAGTATACTATATTGGCACAGTATTATTTAGAAAAAGGGGGTTCTCATATGGTACAAACCATTTTTAAGCATGTCGAGGAAAATATAGACAACATTGTTCGCTATTGGGTCTCAACTTATTATACGAAAACCGATGAGTATCAACAAAGAAAAGAATATGATGGTTTTCTCAGCACTCGAACTCAAGAAGTCACACAGCTTTTTCACACGACCTACCAACAATTGAAACAAAACTATGTAAACACTTCGCTCTTTCAAAATGTCGGCGAAGACTGTAAAGATATCGGAACACCATTAGTAGAAACAGTGAGCAACTTGCACCTTGTTTTTACATCCACACTGGAGTATCTTTCTCAGCAGCTTCAACAAGATACATTCACATGTTCCAATATAGCATTATGTAAATATACCCTACTTTTGCGAAAATTAGAGAGACAAGCCGAACAAGATTTAATTATTGGGTATATGAAATGAAGGTCTTTTTAGTGTAACGTTTCCTCTCGTTTATAGGCTTATAAACCAACTTTAGACATCAAATGAGATCAGTATGTTTTCAGATTACTGATCTCATTGATAGACGACTCCACTTCTCATTTCCTCGTGTAAAAAAGCAAGAAAGAGCTTCACTTTTTCAGCAATTGCTTGCAAAATCCATCATAAGAGTTTATCTCAGGTTTTCTTGTCTCTATCCTATAAAATGAGACGTATCATTCAAACGCTCGATTTTAAACAGACCATTTTCATAAGTAAGGACGGTTACGCTGGCGTTGTCTAATATGAAATCAGCTTTTACGCTTGGTTCTAGTTCATGCACAATATTACGAATCGTATTGCCATGTGCTACAATCAACACGTTACCGCCTGTTTCTCTGTGCGCGTTCACCACGTGTAGAAAACCTTGTTCCACGCGATGCCAAAATGTCATAAAATCCTCCGCATCGTGCGTTGGATCTGCAACTTTTGTGCCGTTCATTGTTTCGCGCACATTTGCCTTAGCGTAAAGTTCTGCTTTCGACGCAAATCCCATTTTTTTGGCTACTAAATCCCAAGTCATCGCGCTTGCATCGCCTTCAAAGGAACCGAAAAACGTCTCACGGAATTCACTGCGCGGTTCTAAATTCAAGCCAAATCCGTGTTTATTTTCTTTTAAAATAAGCTCTGCGGTTGCGATGGTTCTGTGTAAATCGCTGGAGTAGGCCGCAACAAATTCTGTGTCGGCAAGCCCACGACCACTCGCTTTCACAATTTCTGTCCCCTCAGGAGTGAGTGGTGAATCTGCCCAACCTTGCATTTTCTCATATTTATTCAAATACGTTTGACCGTGACGTACAAAATACAGTGATAATGGTTTCTTCATTCCTTTTCCCTCCAAATCGATATGTGCTCCCTCAACTATACCACATTTGGCAGGTTCGAAAAAATAATCAATCTAAACTATTTTGCTAGTTTTCGATGCTTCCATTCGGTTTTCTACCATCCTATTGGCCGCTTCATCTGGTGTAACTTGCTCCAATTTGGCAATTTCAAAAACTTTACCAATCTGGTCAAAAATTTCACCGATTTTCTTTTGTGCGCGGGCTTCGTTATAAGTATTCAGTTCATCGGCAATATTGATGACTCCACCAGCGTTGACAATGTAATCTGGTGCGTATAAAATGCCACGACTTGCCAACATTTCGCCGTGTTTCGCCGCGTCTAGAAGTTGGTTGTTAGCGCTACCACAAATAGCTGCCACTTTTAACTTAGGGATAGTTTCATGGTTCAAAATACCACCGAGTGCACATGGGGCAAAAATATCAGCTTCCACTTCATAAATAGCTGTTGGTGCGACGGCCTTCGCTCCAAATTGTGTCACAGCACGGTTCACTGCCTCTTCATTAATATCTGTCACAATTAGTTCCGCGCCATCTTCATGGAGCAATCGACAGAGCGCAAATGCCACGTTCCCAACACCTTGAACTGCGATTGTTTTGTCTGTTAGCGAATCTGTTCCGAATACCTCCAAAGCTGTCCGTCTCATTGCGCTATATACGCCAAAAGCTGTCATTGGGCTTGGGTTTCCGGATGAACCAAAACGTTCGGAAATGCCTGTTACATGTTTTGTCTCTTCATGCACTAAATCCATATCAGCAACTGTGATTCCAACGTCCTCTGCAATTATATAGCTACCATTCAAACGCTCCACATAGCTCCCCAAAGCGCGGAACATTTCTTCTGACTTATCTTTTTTCGGATCGCCAATAATCACTGTTTTACCGCCACCTAAGTTAAGGCCAGCTGCAGCGTTTTTGTATGTCATCCCACGGGCTAAACGCAATACATCTTGAAGCGCTTCCATTTCTGTTTCATAAGGCCACATCCGACATCCACCAAGCGCTGGGCCAAGTGTCGTATCATGAATGGCGATGATAGCCTTTAATCCCGAAGCCTTATCGTGACAAAAAACAACTTGTTCATAATCATACTTTTCCATTTCTTTAAACAACATACAAATCCCTCCCATTTCTTCTCCTTCATTATACGAAATGAGACAATTGAAGGGAAATTTTTAGACTATATATATCATTTTTCATACTTTGTATCCAAATATGAATCAATATACTTATAAAGCGTTTACTCAAAATAGAACAAATAAGGTGAATAAGCCTAGGTATAATTTATCTCTTCTTACTATTTTTGCAATATTTCCGTTAGAAGTAATACATAAAAAAGAAGCGCCCGCTAAAGACGCTTCTTCTAATTATTCTGTTACTACCGCTGTAATACCTTCTGATTCAGAGAAACGCAATTCCAATCCGCAATTAGAATCAAAATGAGCTTCTCTCGTTGCCCAATATCTGATTGCTTGGATAAGTGAAAAGTGATCTAACGCCTGAACGAGTGTATTATTCTTCATGACATCGGCACCGAAACCTTTTTGTTCGTCGTATGTCAAAATAACTTCGACATCTTCTAGTTGCAATCCTTTTTCGTGTGTGAAGAAACGGATGACCGCGTTTGAAATATTTCCCTCATCTAGAATAATCGTGCTGTTTCCAGTTTCTTGCGTTGCTGTTCCTTGATGATCGAAAACATTGGATTGTGGTTTTGGATTGTTGCGATTGCGCCATTTTTGGAAGAAATAGATTAGCAAGCGAATGATAAGAATAATCGCGATAACGTTGATAATTAAAGCTAAAATATCGCCGAATGCTCCCATATTCCCAAGCATACTACCAAATAGTAATCCTGCTAAACCACCGAACATTAAACCGCCCCAAAAGCCACGATTAGATTTCTTTGCTGTTTGGTTATTTGTTGCTTTGTTTGTCGTATTGTTATTGCGTTTGATTTGATTGTTATTCGGGCGGTAAGAACGGCTTGGCGAGCGGTAACCTTTCGCGTGCGCCTCACTTACTTGTTCATATTTTGCCGGCATAACGGTGTTGTATGTCACGGTGCCCAGTGGTGAAAAAACGAGCATCATTGACATCACGAAAAAAAGTAATTTCTTCAATGGTTTTCCTCCTGTTTAACTAGATTGTTCGCATCAACTTGCCGGAGCCACATGACCATCTAAGCGCAAGAAAAAGACCTCACGAATAAACGTAAGGTCTCGCAAACAATCGGATGAATTGCTAACAATGCCGGGGTTTTATCCCGTACTGACGACATTGCTATACTGCTACTCCCCTTATCGGGCGTACTGAATTTGAATATGATAAGTATAGTATATTACGCGGTGATTGGCAAGCTATTGTGCCTATTTATTCTTGGAAATGGACTACCTTTTGTTGTTCGCCTGCTTCAAAAATCGCTTCAATAAGACGGAGAACGCGGTGGACTTCTTCATTTTTGACGATTGGTTCTGCTTCGCCGTTTAGAACAGCCGCAAAATTATCGTAGAATCCTGGCATATCTGGCTCGACTTTTTCGATGGGGCTACGTGTTGTGGATTCTTCGGAAGGTGGTGCCATCGTTTTTGTGAGGCCTTGCCCTGCCTGGATTGGTTTTGGTTCAACTTTTGCAACATCACGGTTTGGTCCAACGATTTCACCACTTAAATCCCAATCAGCGATAACCGCTGTGCCTTCTGTGCCTTTGACATACCAGCGTGGCAGTTTCACGTAGTTGGTTGTGCCGACTTCGATTAAGGCCGTTAGACCATTTTCAAATTGAATGATACTTGTAAAACCGTCATCAACCTCATCGCCAAGAATGTAGCTAAGGTTCGCGGACACCGTTTTGATTCGGCTATCGGTCATGAAAAGGAGCTGATCAAGTAAGTGTACGCCCCAATCAAGAACCATACCACCGCCTTGTGCTTTTAGATGACGCCAATCGCCTGGAATTCCATTTGCGCCTTGTACGCGAGATTCGATATGAAAAACGTTGCCGATTTTGGCTTCTTTTTGTAGCATGTCGCGCACGATTAAAAAGTCAGCATCCCAGCGTCTGTTTTGGTGAACCATAAATGTTCGGTTTTCTTTTTTTGCAACAGTGAGAATTGCTTCTAAGTCTGCGCTTGTAATCGTGACGGGCTTTTCGCAGACCACGTTTTTTCCCGCTTCTAGTGCTTGAATTGCCAAGTCTTTATGACTATCATTTGGTGTTGCAATCAGTATCGCGTCTACTTTCTCATCAGCAAGGACAGCTTCAAAGCTTTGATACGTTTCGAGACCTTTTTCTGTGGCTACTTGCATACGGTCTGGTGAAATATCATAGGCGCCGGTTACCGTAATTCCGTCAGCCGCCCCAACGAGTTCCACGTGGTACGTTCCCATTCCACCAAAACCTACAATGACTAAATGCTTCATTATGCCCACCACATATCTAGCGGCTCATCGTTAATTAAAATCGTTTGCAAATTCGTTACTGCTCGCTGGAAACCTTCATCAATCGACATTAACGGATCTTCATGTTCGATGCTGACAACGTAGTCATAGCCGTATGTGCGAAGAGCACTCATCATATCCGACCATTCTTTCACGCTGTGCCCACAACCAACCGAGCGGAATGTCCACGCGCGTGTTTGCACATCGCCATATGGCTGCATATCGAGCACGCCGTAGCGGTTGATGTTATCTTGATCAAGATACGTGTCCTTAGCGTGGAAATGGTGAATCGCGCCTTCTTTGCCTAGGATTTTGATGGCGCCGACAGGATCGATACCTTGCCACCATAAATGACTTGGATCGAGGTTCGCACCGATTGCTGGACTCGTTGCTTTACGTAGTTCTAAAATAGTGTGTGGCGTGTGAACGAGGAACCCGCCGTGAAGTTCGATGCCAATTTTGACGTCGTATTCTTCTGCTAGGTGCCCTATTTCTTTCCAATACGGGATGAGTTTTTCTTCCCATTGCCATTTTTTTATGTCGCTGTACACGGTTGGCCAAGGCGCTACTGGCCAGTTCGGAGCTTTCGCCTCGTCACTGTCACCCGCTGTCCCTGAGAATGTGTTCACGACTGGCACACCCATCATCGACGCCAAACGAATCGTTTTTCTTAAAATTTCATCGGCGGCGCGTGCTTCTTCTGGATTAGGTGAAATCGGATTATCATGACAACTAAACGCACTGATAACCAAACCGCGATCATCAAACTTCTTCAAATATGCCAATCGTGCCTCTTCACTTACAAGTAACTCATCGGTAGGACAGTGATGGTTCCCTGGGTTTCCACCTGTGCCAATTTCTACCGCTCCAAGACCCGCCGCTGCTACTTTATCAAGCATTTCATCCAAACTTAAATTTGCAAATAATGGTGTAAATACGCCTAATTTCATGTTATTTTCCTCCAATCTTTTCTAATGGTTCTGCATTACCATATTTCGGGTACACCCAAGAAGTCGGGGCACACCAATTAACGCCGTTTGTAATGACTTTTTGAATTGCTTCATTGTGGTATGTTGGATAGGTTTCATGGCCCGGCTGGAAGTAGAAAATCTTGCCGTTTCCTCGTTTATACGTTGCTCCACTGCGGAATACATGCCCACCTTCGAACCAACTAATGAAAATTAATTCTTCGGGAGCTGGAATATCGAAATGCTCACCGTACATCTCCTCTTTTTCAAGGTCAATATATTCGGAAATTCCATCTGTGATTGGATGATTCGGTGCCACGACCCAAAGTCGCTCTTTCTCGTCTGCTTCACGCCATTTCAAATCACAACTGGTTCCCATCAGCTGCATAAAAATTTTCGACATATGTCCAGAGTGCAACACAACTAAGCCCATTCCCTCCAAAACGCGCTTATGAATGCGATTCACAATTTCATCCTCAACTTGATCATGCGCCATGTGCCCCCACCAAACAAGCACGTCTGTATCCGCTAAAACCGCTTCTGTCAAACCATGCTCGGCTTCATCGAGTGTCGCCGTTTTGACATCAAGTCCCGAGGCTGTTAGAAAACTCGCAATTTGGCCGTGAATACCATTTGGATAAATCGCAGCAACCTCTTCACTCTCTTTTTCATGACGAAACTCGTTCCAAACTGTTACTTTTGTCATTGTTTGCCCACCATCTTTCTCAAATTTTTCAGGCCAATTTCAACGCTTACAAGTGGCGCTTTTTCGAATGCTTCTTGCTCAATCACGAACCATTTTACGCCATTTTGTTCGGCAAGTTCAGCAAAACGTCTGATTGCCAAAACCCCATTACCAATTTCTGTACTTTCAATTGGTGCACGCTTCATATCTTTTAAATGAATGAGCGGCATCCGATCCGCCCAGCGCTCCATATACGGCACAACGTCAACGCCCGCATGATGCACCCAATACGTATCCAACTCGACCTCCAAGCCGTGCACCCCTGCCAGCAACACATCCAAAATATAGTCATTTCCCAGCTTTTCGAACTCATGCGCGTGATTGTGATAGACGAAATGAAGGCCAGCATCGCGAATCTTATCCGAAATCAAACGTAGCGATTTCGCGAACTCAATCCATTCCGTTTCTGTTTCGAACTCTGCCCAAGGACAAACAATATACGCATTTCCCAGCTCTTTTTCAAAAGCAATGACTGTATCTAACTCATCGCGTAACTGCTCGTATGGAATGTGTGAACCCGCAATTCCAAGACCTAGCTCCTTCAATTTCGCCTTCAAATCAGTCGCGGGCGTATCATAATAACCCGCGAACTCCACGCCGTCATAACCCATCTCTGCAATATGCCGAAGCGTCCCGAAAAAATCTTCCTGACACGCATCCTGCACACTCCACAACTGAATCGCAATCGGCGTCGTCATTTGAAGAATACCGGTTGCCCTGTTTGCGAAGACTCATAAATCGCTTCTAAAATTTGTGTGACCACAAGCGCCTGCTCCGGTTTCACAACAGGATCTGTTCCATTCAAAATACTATCAATCCACTGCTGTGCCTCCAATTCTTCCGGAACATCACCCGATCCATCATAGAAATCAACACCGCCCGCTTCCATCTGAATTTCTGTCTCATACATTTGGCTATGCGACTCACCATTAATACGCAGACCATTCTCCATATCCGCGCCACCTTCCGTCCCGCAAAGCGTTGTCTTCGCCTCACCAACATCAAGCGTATTCAGCGCCCAACTCGATTCAAGCACAATCGTTGCTCCATTTTCCATCGTGATAAAGCCAAATGCTGAATCCTCCACAGTAAACTTCGCAGGATCCCAAGCTCCCCACGCATTTGCTGCATTCGCACGTTGTGACAACTTATGATACGCATTCCCAACGACATATTTCGGTTTATAATTATTCATCATCCAAAGTGTCAAATCAAGTGCATGCGTCCCAATATCGATTAACGGACCGCCACCTTGCGCCTCTTCATCCAAGAAAACACCCCAAGTTGGAACAGCGCGACGACGAATCGCCTTAGCTTTTGCATAATAAATCTCACCCAATTCGTTATTTTCACAAACCTCATGCAAAAATTGCGAATCTTTCCGGAAACGATTTTGATAGCCAATCGTCAATTTCTTACCAGTTTTTACACTTGCATCAATCATCGCTTGCGCTTCTGCCGTTGTTTTCGCCATTGGTTTCTCGCACATCACATGTTTCCCAGATTCCATCGCAGCAATTGAAATCTCTGCATGCGAAATATTTGGTGTACAAACATGAATCACATCGATGGTCTTATCTGCCAATAACTCCTTATAATCCGTGTATACGCTTGCATTATCTGTCCCAAAATCTTCTTTTGCCTTTTTCGCACGTGCTGGTATAATATCACAAAACGCTACCATTTCCGCTTCTGCTACACTCGCTAAACTAGGCATATGTTTCCCATTTGCAATACCGCCACAACCTATAATTCCAATTTTTAAAGTCATCAAAAAACCTCCATTTGTTTTATTATCTCCATGATACAAAACAAATCGAGGTATTTCTTCCTACTTTATTGCTTACTTATTCCCGAATATTGTCCTCCTATATTTAAGAGGCGACACACCCATTGCACGTTTAAATGCATGATGGAATGTCTTCACACTACTAAAGCCCGCCAGCTCAGCCACTTCCGTCACCGGCGTTTCCTCATTTAGCAGAATCCATTTCGCCTTGCTTAGTCGGTAATCGTTTACAAATGTCATAAACGTTATCCCCATATTGCGCTTAAACAATTTCGTGAAGTAATACGAACTAAAACCAACATGATCCGCAACCTGCTGTAGCGTGATCGTCTCCTGGTAATGCTCTTCCACGTATGCAAAAATTTGTTGCAATTTCTCAAGCGTTTCCTGCGATTTACTTGTCGCGTCCTCCGTAGAATCACGTACAAGCCTTGGCACATCTCGCTCCAAAATCGACAGCATCTCGTATAATTTCGCCTTCACCACATAACGATAACCCGGCTTACGTTGCGAACTTTCCAAATGAATTACCTGCAAAAATTCTGCCATTTGCTGCGCAACATCCGAATCCCAATCGGCACTAGACGGCGATACATGCAAAAATAAATCTCGTAATCGCTTTCCTTCATCCTCCGTCAACGAAAATTCTTGAAAAACCGCCAAATCAAATTGCAACACAATCCGCTCACTATTCGGTGATGCCAAAAAATAGTGCACATCACCGCCATTAATTACATAAATCTCGCCTTGCTCCATCTGAATCGGCACATCATTCACGCCAAGGTTCAAACGCCCCTCCATGACGTAAATCAGCTCCATTTCCTTGTGCCAGTGAGGATATACAATCACGCCACCCTCGTTCGTAAAGCTACGCATCGGAAAATCCCTATCGAGCGCTGGAAACTCCAAATAAAGTCCCACGTTGCTACGCCGCCTCGTTCATATGCATAATCTGAATCAAATTCCCACACGTATCATCAAAAACTGCGAGCGTCACCTGTCCATGAGATACCGGATCTTTCGTAAACACAACGCCAAGCGCCTTTAACCGTTCATGTTCCTCATATACATCATCTACTGCAAATGAAGTAAACGGAATCCCCTGCTCAAAAAGTGATGTCTTAAATGGTCCCACTGCTGGGTTTTCATCCGGTTCTAAAACCAGCTCCACACCGTTCGGCTCCTCTTTTGAAACCACCGTAATCCAGCGAAATTGCTCCGTTACCGGAACATCCTCTTTTTTCACAAATCCTAGAATTTCTGTATAAAATCGCAATGCCTTCTCCTGATCATCCACAAAAACACTCGCTAAATTAATCCTCATTTTTTTCATCCCCTCACGTTAAGTATGGATTTGTCGCTTTTTCATGGCCAATCGTCGTTGCATCACCGTGACCTGCATATACACGCGTCTCATCAGGCAAAACTAGCAACTGGCTCGTAATACTTTCAATTAACGTATCGAAATCACCCGTATACAAATCTGAACGTCCAATACTGCCCTTAAACAATGCGTCCCCAACAACAACAAAATCATCAAAAATAAAACTCACGCTACCAATCGAATGGCCCGGCGTTGATACAACACGAAACGTAAAACCTTCTATATTATAATCACGATTCTCAAACTCATTCTCAGCAGGAACACAAATAATTTCCTTGTTACTATATTGTGACATCCCAACTGAGCCATTCAACTCAGGATTTCCAAGCCATTCCTGCTCCAGCGGGCTCACATAAACTGGTACACCATAATGCGCCCGAATTTCTTCAAGTGCTCCAATATGGTCATAATGACAATGCGTCAACAAAATAGCAACTGGCTTTGTCTCTGTTTCCTCGACTTTTGCGATAATATTTTCTGCATCGCTGCCTGGATCAACAATCAAGCAGTGCTTTTCATCAGAAATCACATAACAATTCTCCTGTAATAATCCTGTTGCTAAACCACTAATTTCTATCATTGTACACGCCACCTTTTTCTTCTCATTTCTTAAAGTATAGCGCAAACGAAATGATTAACCAAGGCAGAACTCTATCTTAATTCATCCACGCCACATATTTTTCTAAACCTTGACTTATCGAAAATTTTGGTTGGTAGCCGAGTTTTGTTATTTTATCGATAGAAGTGTACGAATACTTAATATCTCCTGCGCGCGCTTCCCGATAAGCTACCGGAATATCTATATCTAGCAGCGTTTCATACGCAACGATGATGTCACGAAGCGAATGTTTTTCACCAGAACCGATGTTAAATGCGTTTGCTTGGCTTTCCGCTTTCGTGCTCAGTAAGATCAAGCCCTGCACGATATCTTCGACGAAAACGAAATCACGCACTTGTTCTCCATCGCCAAACACTTGGAATAATGCCGTTCTCCCTTGCTTCACCTGCTGTGCGACCTCCGTTAAAATCGATAATACACCAGAATACGGCGATGCCGGGTTCTGACGCGGTCCATATACATTGAAAAAGCGCGCAACTGCAACATTTAAACCGTATAAATGCCCGTAAGATGTCACGTATTTTTCAGATGCATATTTATCGATTCCGTATGGCGTAATCGGGTCAATCACAGAATTTTCCGTTTTCGGTAACGTTGGCTCTGCACCATAAACAGCGGCTGATGAGGCAAAAATAAATTTACGAACCGCTTTTTCTTGGACTCGAGCTGCTTCTAACAAATAAATCGTGGCGTCCATATTTACTTGATGCGTTGCGAGTGGCTCTTGAACTGATTCTGCAACACTCGCAACCGCCGCCAAGTGATAAATATAGTCAAACGAAAACGAGCGAAATAAGTGCGCGATATCGGCTTCATGATGCACATTTCCTTGGATAAACAGTACGTTTTTCTGATTTGGTATATTCTCGAGACATCCGGTACTTAAGTTATCAAAAACAACGATGGTACTCGTTTCCTTTTTAGCTAATGTTTCTACTAGGTGGCTACCGATAAATCCTGCGCCACCTGTTACTAAAATCGTGTTCCTCACTAGTGTGACCTCCTCGTTCCAATGGGGATTAGTTAAAAATCATACGGACGATATTTTTGGCGTAACTGGTTTTGTTCGTGGGCTCGTGCCATAATTTCTTCTTTAAAAAATAGCACAGCACCATCTTTTTTTACTTTTGTAATTTTATCCCGATGAATAAGCGAATAAAAATTTTGTTTGGAGATACATAAAATAGAAAGTGCCTCCGTTGTTGAAAGAAAATAATGATCTAATAGCTGACGTTGCTCTTTTTTGTTGAGTTTTACCATCACTCACCACGCTCCCTCCTGAAGTAAGGCGTTATTTAAGCGGTGTATATCGAATTCCGCCACTACTTTCTGTCGTGCGTTTGTTACAATCTCGTCTTTTTGAGCCTCTGTTAAGTGGAGATAATCGATAATGGCTTGGCTCAAGGCTTTCGCATCTCTTTCAGGCACTAGAAATCCTGTTTCACCGTGTATAACTAGCTCCGGGATACCACTATGCATCGTTGAAATCACAGGTTTTCCTTGCGCCATCGCCTCCATCAAAGAAACCGGAATCCCCTCCATATCACCATCTTGCGCAACTACGCTTGGTAAAATGAAAATATCACTCGCGTTAAATTGTTCTTTGACCTGCGCTTGATTTAAAAAGCCGTGGAACTGAACCTGATTTTGGAGTCCAAGTTGCTCCACCATTTCCTCTAATGCCACGCGATCTTCTCCATCGCCGACAATATGCAATACGGTATCTACTCCCTGATTTTGTAAAAACTGAACGGCATGGATTGCATCCGGAATTCCTTTTTTCTCTGTCAAACGTGCCACGAGTAATAGCTGCAATGTTGGTTGTGTCGCTCTCAATGATTGCATCTGGAACATCTGCGTGTCAATGCCCATGTGATGGACGTGCATTTTCTCTTTCTCGGCGCCCAGATGAATTAATCGTTTTGCCCAAAAATCGCTAATTGGTAACAGAACTGTGTTGGAGCTAAATAGAAATTGATAAAATGTAGCTCCTTTTTGCTTGATCGTCCGCGTCACGTCGTACCCATGGAAAAACGTCAGCAATCTTCCTGATAGTATGCCTTGATCTTGTAAAATGCTGGCGACTAAACCGATGTTCCCATAATGCGCAATAATGAGATCAAACGCTTGTTTTGGTACTTTTTGTGCGACTAAAACAGGTTGGAGTGACTTCGTAATCCTGCCATATTTCTTCGTGTTCAACAGGCGCGCCGTCCGAATTGGATGTTGGATACCGCAAGCGAGCCCTTGCCAGACGCGTTTTCCTTTCTGATCAGGTAAATCGACATACATGACTTTATCTAATAATCCGTAGGCCGCCACATCAGCATGCATCTGCGTTGTATTTCCCTTTTTCAACGCCAAAATCGTGATATCGTAGCCTAAGTCGATAGCCCCTGTCATTTGGTTTAAAATAAATGTTTCGGAGAGTGTTGGAAACTCTGTCACAAAAAACAGGACTTTTTTACACATCAATTATTTCACTCCTTTTGCCGTCACTTGTTTCATCTGCACCTTGCCATACGCCCATTTCTTCTCTTGGAACATGTCTTTTAATGCATTTTTCGTATCTAAAATAAGCGGACTTTCTGTACCGATTTGTTTGAGATCGAATACTTTATGCGGTGTGACAATAACCACTAAATCATATAGAGCGAACGCTTGATAGTTAAGTGGAATACTATGTTGCATGTTTCCATCTGCATCTCGGAATGTTGGCGCTTCTGGATCACAAAATGAAACGTCAGCTCCGCGTAATACGAGTTGCTCATACATATGCAGTCCTGGTGATTCGCGTAAATCGTTGCTGTTTTCTTTATAAGCCATACCAACAAGCAGGATTTTCGAGCCGTTAATTGATTTTTGATGCAGATTCAACGCTTCTGCGGCATGATCCACCATTTTTTCTGGCATTAAATGATTGGTTTCGTGCGCCAATTCAATAAAACGGCTGTAAAAGTTTTTCGATTTTGCTTTCCAAGATAAGTACATCGGATCAAGTGGGATACAGTGTCCACCAATCCCAGGGCCTGGTGTAAATTTCATGAAGCCGAACGGTTTACTGCTCGCCGCCTCAATCGTTTCCCAAATATCGATCTCCATTTTTTCAGCTAAAAGTGCCATTTCGTTAATAAAAGCAATGTTAATACTGCGGAATGTGTTTTCGAGGAGCTTACTCATTTCAGCGACCTCTGCCGAATTAACGGGGACAATCGTATCAATCACTTGTCCATATAAAATTTCGCCGAGTTCTTTGGACATCGCGTCCACACCACCGACTACTTTTGGTGTATTCAATGTTTGGAACTGCTTATTTCCTGGGTCAACGCGCTCTGGAGAATAGCATGCGAAGAAGTTTTGCCCAAGCGTATAGCCTTTTTCAAGCATTGGGGCACAGATGAGTTCGCGTGTTGTACCTGGATATGTTGTGCTTTCGAGCGAAACAAAGACTTCTTCTTTCGCATACGTGGAGATATCTTGCATCGCGGATCTAATAAAGCTCATATCCGGCTCCATCGCTTCGGTCAGCGGTGTTGGGACGCAAATGATAATCGCATCCGCTTCATGTAAAATTTCCGGACTCGCTGATAATTCAAACGCATTCGTATCTAAGCATGCTTGAAGCGTCTGATTCGAAATATCCGCAATATCCGATACACCGGCTACTAGTGACTGCACTTTTTTTGCACGCGTATCGTAGCCAATTGTTTGGAATCCTTTTTGGACAAACGCAACAGCGAGAGGTAATCCCACATATCCAAGTCCTATCACAGCAATCTTAGCTTCTTTATTTAAAAATTTCGTTTTCATATTTGGTTTAATTCCTTTCTATTTTGGGGTTCTTCCAATCGTTCAATCAAGCGATTTGTCACACGCGTTTGGCCGGCTTGATTCGCATGGTAAACGGAATCATATACTTCTGATGCCTCCAAACGAAACAGCTCTGGCGATATCATTTCGCCAAAATAAGCATATAATTTTTCAAGGTAGGCAGTATTCACTTCTAGTGCGTAAAAAACAGGTGGCAATAATGTCACACGAATATTATTTGCTCGGCACCGTGCCATGAATGCAACGATTTCCCTCATCGTGTCCGTCTCGTGAAACGTTTCTGGGAACGGAATCGCTTTTAAAGTGGCTGGGTCTCGTAGTCGTGTATCCAAGCCAAGGTAACAGCCCGTCTCTGTCAGTGTTGCTACTTTACGTCTGGCCAGCTTTTCCGGTGTTGCAGAAGATCTAGCATGTTTGAGCGAAATCAGCAACAACTTCCATTTTTGGCGATACTTCCTGCGATTTCTCCAGTAGTTGCGATGAACAAACGTATCAATTCCAAAGCCGAACACGTAATAAACCGGATTCGTGTACTGATTAATTTCCAAGGGTAAAAGCACCTGATCGCCTGGTTTTAAGTGGGGTTCTATGTGGTCAAGCAAGTACCGAAAACCTAAACCAACATTGACGCCCGCATTAAACGTCGGTTTCCCGAGCCTTCGCTGTATTTCATCGGTATTAAATCCGTACAGTACGCTACTACCGCCCAGCAGAACAAGCTTTTTTTCATTACAGGAAGCTAGCATCGCTGTTTTTTTAGCAAGCAAGTCTTCCATATTTCGTATACTATCAAAGTTAAACAAACGCCCATCACCTTTCTTCTTATTTTTTACGCGCTATTTTCACCTGCAAGATTTGTCCAGCTTTTAAAAGAAGTGGATCGCGGAACAGAATTAATATGCCAAAATATACAATTCCGCCGATAAACACCTGTACAGCAATGATAAAAATTGCGTGTATTTCTGTTAAAACATACGTGACGCTAATTTCAAACATAAAAGCAACCAAACTCGCTGCCACATAAGGAAATAGTTGTTGCATCATTTTTTTGATGGAGAAATAATGTCTCGCAAAGTAAGCTTGTAGCACACAGGTCATAATCATGAAAATAAGATAGGAAAGCGCTGTGCCGTAGCTCCCCCATAGCCGAATGAAGATAATATTCGTGCCGAAACTCACGATTGCAGCAATGAGAACACTGAAGGCGTAACTTTTATTCCTACCTGTCGTCACCAAAATTTGCAATCCGAAAATACCAGCTAAACCGGAGAAAAATAAACTAGGGGCTAAAATTTGTAAATTAAGGGTTGAGGGTTGAAACGCGCTGCCTAAAAATAATGGGATAAACAACGGTGCAATGGCGATTAAACCAGTCACAAGTGGTAACGTGCTGAGCGCGACATAGCGAAACGAAAAATACATGGAACGTTCGAAGTCTTCTTTTTTCGCGCCATTATATTGTTTAACCATTCGCGGGCTCATAACGGTGGATAAAGCGGTGACAAACACCACAAACAGCGTCATCAATTTGAATGCTTGGTTATAAAAACCGACATCCATCGCCGAGGTGCTATTTCCCAGAATAACTTTATTGACAGCCAGTGGAATGAGCGTAATGATTGGCACGATAGCAACCGTCATAACAGGAACGACATGTTTTTTCACCTTTCCCCACTGCACTTCAAACCCTCTCAACTTTCTTAACAGAGGTAGCCACGTCACAAGTTGTCCTAAAAAAAGCGTCGCTGCATTAATCCAAACGTAAATCGCTAAATCATCCGGTCCTTTCACGAAACAAAAGATACCAATCATCGAACCAAGTCGTACCAAGATATTACGAATCATGATGTTTTTTATATTCTCTTGCCCCGTGTAAAACCACGTAATATCAAAAATATACGAAAGAATAGTCAAGATATTAATCAGAAACAACAGCTGATATTGCTCGGTATAGTATGTGAAAATAAGATAGGCGATGAGGACAATAGCGGAAAAGAAGCCTTGTACCACATACAGACTATAGAATTCCACTTTTAAATCTTGTTTGCGCTTCACACTAGCAATCACTTTTCGACCGTAATCTCCCATACCAAGCGCGGCAAAAGCTGTGAAAATTTGTACAACAGAGCTCACGTAAGCCTCCACACCAATGTTTTCTGGCATTAAAACACGAATAACGTATGGCATTGTGAAAATCGGTGTAATAATAATGAGCAGTTGATACAGTAAAACAAAAATATAGTTCGTGGTTACTTTTTTCATCGATTAAACCGCATCCTTACCCGTTAATACCTGTTTCACGGTCATACCGATGATTTGAATGTCTAATTTCAGGCTAAGTTTCCGTACATAATAACTGTCATACACCATTTTCTGACCATGATTCATATTGCTTCGTCCATTCACTTGTGCCCACCCTGTCACACCAGGTTTCACGAGCAGTCTCGTTTGTTGCGCTCTTGAGTAAAGATTCGTGATCGCTGGTATTTCTGGGCGCGGACCTACTAGGCTCATATCACCGCGTAATACATTGAAAAGTTGCGGTATTTCATCTAAACTAAATTTGCGAACGAAAGCACCAATGGGAGAGATTTCAGGATCGTTTTCCGATACGGATTTAAAAACAAAATCGTCCGGTACGCCGTCGTTCCAATCATATGCATGTTTTCTAGCACCGCCCGGCTGATCACTCTTTCGCATTGAACGGAATTTAAAAATTTGGAAAGGTTCATTTTTCAACCCTGTTCTCGTTTGGACAAAAATCACTTTTTCTTTCGGCGAATCTAGCTTAATCATGAGCGCTACGATGAGAAATACGGGGCTTAACAAAATAATCCCGCTAAGCGCTGACATAAAATCAATAATTCTTTTGGCTCTTCTGTATTCATGACTGACAACCAGTGTTACTTTTTGCTCCATAATGGCTGATACCTCCTTGTTTTTTATTAATTAAAAGCGCTATCTACTTCACGAGTTTCACGGAACCGCCTGTTCGTAAATGTTTCACAAGTCCATTCCATAAATAAAATGGGAAGTGCGTTAAAGCTGTGAACACCGACATGTCTTGACCTTTTCGATAGACTTGCCAAATGTGTTTTGCCATCTGAATTTTATTGCTGGATAAAGATACGTTGCCTTTCCGGTAAAAAGCGAGTGGCTCGGTCAGACCTTTTGCGACATGCCCTTTTTTCAGAATCGAAAGCCAGGTTGCTGTATCTTCCGCGCCTTGAAACGCAGGCATTTGCACAAGACCGGTTTTTTTCGTATCAATCATCACGGTGAGGCAACCAATAATCGTGTTGCGCAGTAAATAGCGGTAGGTAACCGATTCTGGTACCGCCACATGCCCTGTTATCTGGGCGCCGTCTGGACTCATCACATCATAAGCCGTGTAACTGAGCGCCAATTCATTTTCTTGCATAAATGCTAGTTGTAACGATAATTTCTCTGGTTTCCAACAATCATCACTATCTAAAAACGCCACATATCGGCCTTTTGCTTGGCGAATACCATAATTTCGCGTGCCTGCCGCACCTAAATTCGTTTCCAACATATGCAGCTGAATCCGTGAATCCGCATAACCATGAACAAACGCCACCGTCTGATCCGTCGAACAATCATCTAAAATCAATAGCTCAAAATCGGTAAAGGTTTGCGCTAAAACACTATCTATCGCCGCTTGAATATGCGCCGCTGCGTTGTGTGCAGGCATAATAATACTAATCATCCTGTTTCACCCTTTCTTTTTGTAAATAACAGATATTCAGAAGAGCGAGCCCAATCCCAATACCTAAACTAAGGTGCCGTTTGTCAATCGTACTGCTAAGACCAATACTTGCCGCCACAAAAGCAATACCAATTAAAAGCGGAATCCCAGAGAATGCACTATAATTTCCAGCCACCCAATAACGAATCGCAAAAATATGATATCCGATAAAAAATGCAAGCAACGGTATAAACGCTAACAAACCACCATTTGCCAAAGCTTCAAGCCAGTAATTGTGAGGTGCCCAGTAATTATCAGAAACCCTTTCAAAACCATACATATATTCATCCAGTCGAATCGGTAAATTTCCCGCGCCAATTCCCATGAAATGTGATTCTTTAATCATGTCCCACGAGGCTTGATACATGTGCACCCGCTCACTCGTTGAATCTCCTTTATCCGTAAATGAATTATTCACCATGCCAAGTAACTTTTGAACGAAACCAGAAGCATGAAAAGTCGAGACAAGTAAAGCTCCCATACCTAAAACATAGACGGCAACGAAAGACCAGATTTTAGACCAGCCGAACAGTAAGACAAAAATTTCTAGAATGAGAACTAGCAGCGCAAGGCGAGAATTGGTCATGATAACGAGGTATAGCGTGATCGAACCAACTCCCAGCAAACCGCTAAGCATGATGACTTTTCGTTTCCACGTGGTAATTGACATCATCACAATTGGAAAGAAAATCGTGAGTAACGAGGCGAAATCATTCGTATTAAACTGAAAGCCAGTTGGTTGGAATGCACTCGTTGTCGTTTCGTAAAAGAGAGAGCCCGACTGACTTAAATGATTCCCCGTCAGGCATTCCCATACGCCAATCATTAAAATACCGATAAAAAGCACCGTCAGCCATTTTGCCAGCACCTGATATATATTTTCATTTCGAACATAGTAGACACATAGAAAAATGACGTACAACCATTCAAAAATAAAATACAGATATCGCATGCTTTGTCCCAACTGTGGCGCCCAAAATCCCGTTGCCATCATCCCAATAAAAAAGGCAATGAAAAGGAAGAGAAAGGCTTTCATATAGCGCAACCGTAGCCAATCTTTTTTCACAAAGAATAAAAAGAGGAACAGATGGATCGGGATTAAGAGTCGAAATAAAAAGATATTCTCGTTACCCGGTATGCCTATATAAGAACCGAAGAAGCCAGCAAATAGAATCACAAAACTAAGTGCAGTTGTGAACTTTTCCATGTTGATTGGTAGAAAAATAAAGGCGATAACGAAGAAAAGTGGCAAAGCCCAGAAACCATATGGTAGAAAGACGCAAGCCTGTAATACGGCGGTTAAGCCTAAGAAGAAAAATAGCAGTTTAATGTTTGTTTGTAGCCAATTAATAATAGGCATACGTACTCTTCTCTTTCTTGTTGTACTGTTGACCATTTAAAATAGCGCCAACAATCGGCACCCCAGCATTTTCAATTGATGCTTTGGCTTCTTCTACTTCATTCAACTTCGTCACGCCATTACGAATAACTAATACAACACCATCACATAATGTGGCAATAATACGTCCATCCGACAACACACGAACAGGTGGCGTATCGACAAAAATCATATCGAATTCTTCTTCCAATTTTGCAAACACTTCCGCAAGCAATCCGGAACTCACCACTTCCAATGGATTCGAGGGCAGTGGACCTGTAGGTAAGAAAAAGAGATTTTCCTCGGTCAAAGGAAGAATTTGATCGGCTAACACGGATAGGTCTCGTACACCCAACATCAAACCGCCAACTTCTCGCGGGGCAATAGACTGGGAGAGACGTGGCCGGTGCAGATCTAAATCGACTAATAACACTTTTTTGCCTAACTTAGCGTATTCTTTGGCGATATTACTAATGCAAAATGTTTTTCCCTCGCCTTTATTGGCGGATGTAAACATGATGGTTTGTGCTTTGTCCAGCGTAGTCAGTGCAAATTGAAGACTTACTTGTGCCGAACGAATTTTTTCAGCTTCGAAGGATTTAGATTTCCCTTCAAAAAACAGTTTACTTTTCTTGAATCTAGCCATGTTGTTTTTATCCTCCCTCTATCAGTGGAATGTCGCCTAAGAATCTGAGCCCCATGTCATCAAAACTTTCTCGTTGGCGGATAATAGTATCGTAACTTGCTCGATATAGCACAATGACTAGCGCTATTCCCAATCCAAAGCCGGCTGCTAAAATGTATTTCGTTATACTGCTGACCGTGACGGGTTCACTTGCTTTTTCTAAATTTATCATTTTCGTACCGCTGAACAAATCTGGAAAATCGCTTTGCACCACAGATGCGATACCGTTCGCGATGAGTTGGGCTTGTTCTGGATTGGAATCTATCACGGTAATCGTGAAGACGAGTGAGTTGATGTTTCCTTTCACGGTGACTTTATTGGCAAGTTCGGCAGGCGTCATATCCAAATTGTATTTATCAATGACCTCTTGCATCGTTCTCGCACTTCCAATTGTCGTACTATAGGTGTCACTTAGTTGAATCGAGGACCTTACACTATCTGAGGCCTGCGTTTCATTTTTTGGAGTGACGGTTGTGACTAAGACTTGGGTCGATGTCGTATAGTTCGGTGTAATCCAAAATTTTTCGATTCCGAACGTAAGCATGACAAGGATGGCAGGCACGATAATCAACCAATACCAAGACTTTTTAAAACTGCGTAAAATCTGCTTTGTTTTCATTGCTTCTTTCATAAATACCTCCAATTAATGCGTGTTATAAATCGCAGTTAGCATTTTCTGCGCCTCGATCCCCCAATGATATTCTTGCTCATAAGCCAAGCGTCCTCGCTCTCCTTCTTGCGCATAAAATTGAGGATTCGCCGCCCGGTTCTCTACTTCACATAGTAGCTTTTCTATGTCAAACGGAGAACTAACCGTCCCACTTTGGTGCTTTTCGATAAAAGCTGCCCAATCTGGAAAGTCTGAGGCTAGGATTGGCAGTGATGCCGCCATGTATTCATATAATTTGGTAGCCATCGATTGGAGGTAGTTCGGAATTGGATGCAAAAGACAAAGACCTAAATCAGATTCCGCGTATGCTTGCCAAATTTCAGGATAAGGAACGCGACCGTAAACCTGTACAGCAGTTTCCAGTCGATGCTTACTCACAAACTCTTGTACTTCTATCTCTAGACTATTTGTCATCGGACCTAAAAGTTTCAGCCGATAAGCTTGCGGATGCTTCTCTTGTAATCCGCGAATCAGTTCTAACATTTCAAAAACCCCGCGATCTTCGGTGATACTGCCAACATAGATAAGCGTGAATGGCGACTTGGATAACCTTTTGGGGATAGCTTCCATGTATGTTGGATAGTTATAGATAGTGGTTTTCTTGCAAGTCACATGTTCATAACTTCCCACATACGATTCTTCTGCAAAAATAATATGATCACAGCAGGCCATGGTTCGTTTTTCCATTCGCAAAATCCATTTTTTAAGTGGTTTTCGTAAAATGGCAGGAATCCATGTTTTTGTCTCAATATCTGCTGGAAAATTTTCATGCATATCATAGGTTAAGATAGCGTCTGGTTTTTTCTTACATAACTTCGGTAAAAGTAGGAGCAGTTCTGGATCATGAATGTGGTAGTACATCGCGTCAGACGCTTTTGCAATATTGTAAAGTTTGCGCCAGCGAAAAGGGCGTGCTAGTCGCAATGTGCTCGCAGGTAGTAAATGAACTCGTAAACCTGGATGTTTCACGACCTCCATCCCGTTATCAATCGCATAAAAGTCTACCTCGAACCCTGCATCAGCAAGTGTCATCGCCTCTTTATAAAAAATGCGTGTGTCATTCCAAACATGAACCGAACTAAACATCATTATTTTTTTTGCATTTAACACGTTTGGTACCTTCTTTTCTTTATTTTTTAGGTGCGCCGATTTCCCATTTCAAAGTTTGTTCTTTCGCTGCATTCGCTGGATGGTAGACTAATGTGTAATCTTTACCGTTTTTTGGAATAGCAAAGTAGGCGTTACCGTCAAGTGTTTTTCCAGCTGGGATAACATCTCCAAAGCTGTCATGGTAACCGAATGTTTCAATTTTCTTCCCGTCTGTTGTTTCTAAGTGGAAATCACCTGCTCCAATACCGAATTCTGATTTCGTCTTGTTTGCAATGTGCATCGGGATAACCGTTAACTCTTTTCCTTTTTCGTTAAATGCGTCATCTTGTTTATAGGTGAACTTTTTTGGTGTCATTTCTATGTCGGCAATGACTTTTTTCTTGTCTAAATCAGTTTGTGTTTGTTGCGTTGCTTTAGGAGTTTCGTCTTCTTTTACAGTACTACAGCCTGCCATTGTTGTTCCTAATGTTAAAACAGTAGCTGCGGCAATCATTATTTTTTGATATTTTTTCATAGAAAATCCTCATTTCTTAGAATATATATAAAATCCTGTCTGTATCAAGATTTGGTGGTAATTTTAAACGTACCTATTTTATTGAAAGGCGGCATCCTAAAATTATCGGCCTAGGATGCCTGCCTTCAAAAGTTTAGTTTATAGTGACATCAATTGTTATTGTATTCCAATTCTTGTCGTAACCTTTAATTTGAACTTTATCACTTGCAGACGTGACTTTGTCTTTTGCGTAGACAGTGAATGTTTTTGTTGTGTCGTCAAATCCACCTGTACGAGCTTTCTCATCGTTTACCCAAAGTTCTACACCGTTCATTGTACCTGTGTAAGAACCAGTAATGTTATCTGTGTTTAGTTTGTAAGAAGTAGCGTCGATTTTTAATGCATCTGGTGACTCACTTGCGTCTTTGACTGTTACAGTTGCTGTTACTTCTTTTCCATCTTTATCAATTCCAACGACTGTTACGGTATCTGTTGTAGACGTAATTTTATCTTGTGCATAAATGGCAAAAGATTTACCGTCGCCACTTATTTGACCTGTGCGGGCAAATTCACCATTCACATATAGTTTAATGCCTGTACTTACACCATCAAGCGTACCTGTTACATCAGGCTCACCAATTGTATACTCATCAGGAGTAATTTTTAATGTTTCGCCTGCTGCTGCTTTTACGTTTACTAGTGTGCGATCTAGTTCTTGCCAGTTTTTGTCGTATAATACGATTTCAACTTTATCTGTTGTTGCTGTGATGTAGTCTTTTGCATAGACTTGGTATGTGCCTGTTGCTGTGTCTAGCGCACCATTTTTAACGAGTACGTCATTCACAAATAGTTGTACTTTCGCGCCCGCCCCTGTATACGTTCCAGTTACGTTGTTGTCGCCTAAGTTGTAATCTGCTGCTGTTACTGTAGATGGAATGCGTTCGCCTAGAACTGTTGATGTTGCTGCTAGCCCAGGAACGTTTGCCGAGTTAATGGCACGAACCGTGAAGTTATTACCAATCACTTGCATGAATGCTTTATCTGATGCATAGATTTTGTACGTGCCGTCTGGATTTACTAAACCTGTGCGTAGTAGTGTTCCATTGTTGTCGTAAAGACCGATTTTGAACGTTGCAATGTCTGTTTTACCTGTTACATATTCATCGTCTTTATGGTACTCATTGATTGTTGGTTTTCCTAAAATCGCTGTTAGAACTGTGCTTTTTGTTGGTTCTGTTGCTGTTCCTGCTACATCAACGGCTCTGACGGAAAATTCATCACCGACAACGCGCATTGCTGTTTTATCAGAAGCATAGATTTTGTATGTTCCTGTTGCTGTGTCTACTGCGCCGTAACGAAGTAAGTTGCCACCTTTGTCGTAGAGACCAATTTTGCTTGTTGCTTTGTCTGTTTTACCAGTGACATATTCTTGACCAGCATAGTAAGGATCGATTGTTGGTTGCGCCAGTTTAGAACCTTTTACCGTTGCGGTTGTTGGTTTACTTACATTGCCTGCTGCGTCTTTTGCAACGGCTGTAAATTCTTTACCTACAATCTTCATATCTGCGTTGTCGTTTACGTAGATTTTGAATGTACCATCTGCTGCTACGTCACCTGTGCGGATATCTTTGCCACCTACAGAAATCGTTACTTTTGTTGCTGGAGCTGCCGCTTTACCTGTCACATAGCCGCCGTCTACAACGTAATCATTAATCGTTGGAGGGGAAACGATTACCGCTCTTGCTTTAACTGTGCTTGTTGCTTTGTCGCCTGCTTTGCCATTCGCATCTGTTGCGTAGGCTTGGAAAGAAGTACCTGCTATGCCCATTGCTGCGTTATCGTTGACATATACTCTATACGTGCCATTTGCTGCAACATCTACCGTACGAATTGTTTTACCTGCAACTTCAATAGTTACTTTCTTCGCACCTGCTGGAGCCGTTCCAGTCACATAGCCGTCATTCACGTAGTAATCATTGATCGTTGGGGCTGCAATAGTTTGACCTGCTTTTACGACTGTTTCTGCTTTTGCAATTTTGCCATCTTTTGTTGCTGTCGCTGTTACGACTGTTCCTTCTGCTTGTGGAGTAATGATCAAGCTGTATTTACCATCTGATCCTACTGTTCCTGATCCAATGGTTGTTCCAGCATTATTTTTGATTACGATGGATGCGTTTGGTTCTGCTGTTCCTGTCGCAGTTGTCGAATCCGCTGTTAAATCATTAATCGTTGTCGGAGCAATGTTTTCACCCGCTGTTACCGTTGTTTTTGCTTCTGCTGTTTTGCCATCTTTTGTTGCTATCGCTGTTACGACGGTTCCCTCAGGCTGTTTATTAATCGTTAAGTTGTATTTACCGTCTGATCCTACTGTTCCTGATCCGATAGTTGTTCCAGATGCGTTTTTAATCACAATGGATGCGTTTGGTTCTGCTGTTCCTGTTGCGTTTGTGGAGTCCGCTGTTAGTGCATTAATCGTTGTTGGAGCAATCGACTCACGTATTACCGTTGTGCGCGCATCTGATGTTTTGCCATCTTTTGTTGCTGTTGCTGTTACGATGGTTCCTTCTGATTGTTTCGCAATCGTCAAGCTGTATATACCATCTGATCCTACACGTCCTGTTGCCAATTGCTTACCATCTTGATCTTTAATAACAATAGTTGCGTTTGGCTCTGCTGTTCCAGATGCAGATGTTGAGTCTGTTGTGAGTTTGTTAATTGTCGTTTGATCAATGCCATCACGTTCTACAATCGTTGATGCTTTCGATGTTAATCCTGCTAAAGAAGCTGTTACTGAAATAGTTGTTCCTTCTGGTTGTTTGGCAATTGTTAAGCTGTAAATACCATCTGATCCTACGCGACCACTTGCCAATTGCTTACCATCTTGATCTTCTACAACAAGTGTGGCATTCGGTTCTGCTGTTCCTGAAACGTTTACTGACTCAGTAGTAACTTTGTTAACTGTTGTCTGATCAATTTCACCACGAATGACTGTTGTTTGAGCGGTCGATGTTTTGCCATCTTTTGCTGCTGTAGCTGTTACGACTGTTCCAGCTTCTTGCTTCGGAATAGTAATACTGTATTTGCCATCTGATCCTACTTTTCCGCTTCCAAGTGTCTCTCCAGCGCCATTTTTGATTTCAATAGATGCATTTGGTTCTGCTGTTCCTTCTGCTATTGTCGATTTTGTTGTTAACGCTGAGATTGTTGTTTGATCAAGGTCACCTTGTGTTACTGTTGTCGTCGCGTAAGAAGAAGCTGTTCCTTTTGTCGCAGTTGCTGTTACTCTTGTACCTACATCTTGTTGTGAAATCGTAATGCTATAACTTCCGTCTGACCCTACTTTTCCACTCCCGATAACTTCACCATTTGCTTTGATTTCAATATCTGCATTTGGTTCTGCTGTACCTGTTGCTTTGGTTGAATCTGTCGTGAGTGGTGCAATCGTTGTTTGTTTAATCGCTGCTTGGATGACTGTCGTTGATGCAGAAGATGTAATGCCATTGGAATCAGCTGTTGCTGTTACGACTGTTCCAGCGGCTTGTTTTTCAATGGTAATATCGTAGTAACCATCTGAGCCTACTTTTCCAGAACCTAGTGTTACTCCTGCCGCATTTTTAATTACGATGTTTGCATTTGGTTCCGCCAGACCGACTACGTGCGTTGAATCTGTAGTAAGGTCCTCGATAGTTGTTTGTGCAATATTCGTTAAGGCATAGCTACCACCAAATAATTTACCAGTTGTTTTACTTACAAATTGTGACTGGAACTGCGCACTGTTTGACATCAAGTTCTTTTGGCTTAAGTTTCCTTTATCCCAACCAGATAAGTCGAATGTTGCTGTTTTAAAATCGTTGTAGTTATGCGTTGGCTTATCATTGTAGATAAAACCATAATCCCATGTGGATAGGCCTTTATCAGAATTGATGTTAATTTTAGTTGAAGCTCCAGCATAGTTCGCAAAAACAGAGCCTACCGCATTGGTATTTGTAATGGCAAAGTTTGAACCATTCTCAAATGTTAATGATTTACCAGTTTGGACTGTTCCTTGTTTACCTTTTGAAGTAGCAACGAAATCAGCTCCTGACTGAACTGTCAAGTTACCGTTTGTAATAGAAATACCTTCTTCTACTGTATCACCTGCGTTAGCCTCGAATTTAGCTCCTGATTTAACGACCATATTCCCGCCAATTGCATAAATAGCTTGTTTCTTCTCTGAATTTAGTTCCATATTTCCCGCGGCAGAAATTTGTGTACTACTATTAGCTACGTAAAGCGTGTATGATTTTGAATCAACTTTCATATTCGAATTCGCTTCTTGCGTTAGATCACCAGTTACATAAAGTGCCGTCAAACTAGATTCAACAGAAGAGAAATCAACGTCTGCGCCTTCTTTAATTATCAGGTTCGCTCCTTGGAAAATTTCTTCATAATTCGCAGTTGCTTTAATATTTCCTTCTAAAATAGCTGTACCTTTTGCATTGTAAATAAATTGTTTACCGCTAGAAGTTACATCTTTATACGTAACTTGCACGCCACTATATTCTGACCAGAATAAAGGATAAATATTTTGGTTAGTGATTGTTAGATTTTCGACACGGTTGACAGAATTTGCTTTGGCAACTCCAATTTTATTCATATTCATATCAAGCGTGTGTCCATCACCATATAGATTTTTTTGTGTTGTGAAGTTAAACGTTGATGCCAGTTTAATGTCTGCAGTTAGTTTAATGTCTGTTATGGTTTTGCTTTCCAAAGCTGCTCTTAGTTCTGTAGATGTTGATACCTCTGTTGCATCAGCAGGGGCAGCAGTTGGCGTCGCTTCTGACACTACATTTTTAAGTGCTGCTTCACTCGCGAATGCGTTAACTGGTAGTGTACTTAGAAACGAGCTCCCAACCAATACGGTTGCTAAAGCGATTGTTCCAGTTTTTCTGACGATATTTTTTTTCGTTGACATTAATTAATGTCCTCCTCTGATTTAAATTATTATTACTTTTAATAGTTGCGCAACTATTTTTTTGGACTGAATTCAAAAGAGTTAACTTGAATCAATCGGATTATTTCGTTTTTTCATACGGATACACCCCTTTCTTTTTTGAAATTAATAACCTAAAAAATCTAATTATAATTTTTATCAAAATATTAAAAACAAAATATTACTAATAACTATTTTCATTTTATACGCTACGCTGTGCTATGAATCATTTCGTGTTGAAGTGATTTGCACCTCATTATCTTCCTATCGATTCTTAGTATATAGTAGAAATCTTTGTCTGTTTTCTAGTATTTAGAATTATAATAATAATTTTCGAATACTTTGTGACAACTTACGAAAAAACTTCTAATTTCATTTCAAGCTTGGATTTATCCATAAAAATAGCGCTTTTGATCGTATAGATGAATCCTTCTTCTTGCAGTTTTTGTAGTACGCTTGTAATCGTATTCGGATTTAAATTTGCATATTGAGCAATCATGCCCTTACTTATGTGCCTCGGAAAGCTGATAATATTTTTTTCTGAGGTCTCTTCACCGTATTTCTCTCCAAGCTCTAGAAGTACAGAACTGATTCTTTGTAGCGTTGGGAGTCTGAGTAATTCCTCTTTTTTCACCATTTGATTCATCAAATTCTGCATGTGTACATAATGATAAAAATAACCTTCTTGCGTGTTCATTACTTTTTCAATAATGTCTTCTTTGGCATACCTGGTTACAACTAATTCCTCTGATAAAACCTGATATGTATACGCTGAATCACTTCCAAGCATCAAATTAGAAAGCCCAAGTACATCACGTGCTGTATAGAAATCAACAACAACTCCTTTTTCAATAGTTCCCGTTACAATACCTTCATCAATGAAATAAATAGCATTTAAATCATTACTAGCTTTCAAAATAATATCGTTCCTATTGAAGGTTTTCTTCACGCCTCTCACCGGAAAAATACGATCTTCCTCTATAAACCGGCGGAATCTACGCTCACTAAACTGGCTTACTATCGAGGCTTCACTGTACAAACTGTCCATATCCATCATTCTATTCTGCATCTAAACATTCTCCTCCCACATTATCGATTATTTATATGCATTTTCTCTTGGTAGTGAACGGAACCTAGTATAGAACAAAAATAAGAATCTATTTTCTAAAATCCAGAATAAATGGGTAGTATTTTGAACATTTTATGACTTTTCATTATCGATCTGTATCCTTTTATGACTTTTTACCGTCCTTTTATTTCTTACCTAGCAAAGAGCAAATTTCTTATGCTGATTTGTTTATATTTGCACAATTTTGACCGTATGCGCGGTTACTGCACTGCTTCTTCTGTTCACTGTAGTACTAATTATAAAGAATTTCTGTCTGTATAATTTCTTTTTTTTGTCGTTTTAACGGTACATTTTTGGCAGCTTTGTTTTTCCTTCTAAATAATAGATTTTCTACCCCAGCAAAATGGTTTCTCCTTCCGTTTTATTCAAAATTAGGGTATTATGACTATGATATATGTTCTCTATAACGCATACGAGTAGAATGTACTATAAACCGAAGATATCTTAATATTAAGGAGCGATAATTATGTTACATGATCGTAGAGAAAAGAAACATGACCCTAAAATGCCAATTTACGGAAGTTATGCCGAGGATTCCGCTATCGTCAAAACAACGCTGAGAAGAGAACCAATTGACCCACAAATAGCTTACCGCCTTATTTCCGATGAACTGATGGATGAAGGAAATGCACGCCAAAACCTCGCTACTTTTTGTCAAACCTATATGGAACCAGAAGCAGTAAAGTTGATGAGTGAAACGCTAGAAAAGAACGCGATTGATAAATCTGAGTACCCACAAACGGCCAAACTCGAAAATTATTGCGTGAACATTTTAGCTGATTTATGGAATGTCCAAAAAGAGCACGATTTCATTGGAACTTCTACCGTCGGATCCAGTGAAGCTTGTATGCTGGCTGGTATGGCGATGAAATTTAGATGGCGTAAAATGGCTCTTGAAAACGGTTTAGACATCAACGCGCAAAGACCAAATCTAATCATCTCCTCTGGTTTCCAAGTTTGTTGGGAAAAATTCGGTGTTTATTGGGATGTCGATTTGATTGAAGTCCCTGTTGATCCGAAACATATGAGTATTAATACCGATATGCTGATGGATTACGTCAACGAGTACACGATTGGAATTGTTGGTATTCTAGGTATCACTTATACGGGCAAATTTGATGACATTAAAAAAATAAACCATTTAGTAGATGCATACAATAAGAAAAGCAAATGGCATGAACTCGTTATTCATGTCGATGGTGCAAGTGGTGCGATGTTCACACCGTTCGTAAATCCTGAATTACCTTGGGATTTCCGTCTCGAACATGTCGTTTCTATAAATACATCTGGCCACAAGTACGGGCTTGTTTATCCAGGTATTGGTTGGATACTTTGGAAAGATAAAAAATATTTACCAAAAGAACTTATTTTTGATGTGAGTTACCTCGGTGGTCACATGCCTACCATGGCGATTAACTTCTCTAGGAGTGCAAGCCAAGTCATCGCGCAATACTATAATTTCATGCGACTCGGCTTTGATGGCTATCGTGGCATTCACGAAAGAACGAAGAAAGTAGCGCTGTTCTTATCTAAAGCGCTGGAAGAAACAGGACTTTTCGAAATTTATAATGACGGCGCGAACCTTCCAATTGTCTGTTATACGCTAAAAGCTGATACTGACAAGGAATGGACGCTGTACGATTTAACAGATCGCTTACAAATGAAAGGCTGGCAAGTACCGACTTATCCACTACCGAAAGATATGGAGGACGTTTTAATCCAACGCTACGTGTGTCGGGCTGACTTAGGTTTCAACGTAGCAGAGGAATTTGTGGAAGACTTACATGGCGCCGTTGAGGAATTAGACAAAGCAAGAATCTTGGCCCCGAAAGATGATTCCTCAGATGGTAAAAAAGAAACGAGAGGATTTACGCATTAAATTGTGATGGATAAGGATTGGGAAAATATGAACGCCCACGGATGGCATCTTTGTCTAATCTTCAGTTTTAGGCGCCCTGTCATCCGTCGCATTATAATAATTAGTAGAAGCGCCTTGTGCAGCCCGAACTTGGTTTACCAGCATGTTAAGAATCGCTCCTATTGAGCGTTATTACAGCATCCTATCTTTTCACTTCTATGAAAAAGCTCTTAACTTTGTTTCTAATTTCTCCGTATTAACAAAAATTGAGCTACGAACCGCATAAATGCAATCTTCTTCTTCTAGTTTTTGCAAAATGGTCGTAATCGTATTTGGATTAAAATTCGTATATTGTGCAATCATGCCCTTGCTTATTTGTTTCGGAAAACAGAGCGTGTCTTTATCTTTGGCCTCTTTTCCGTATTTTTTACCAAGCTCTAGTAGCACGATAATAACCCTTTCTTCTGTTGGCAATCTCCAGAGTTCTTGACGAGCAAGCAACCTGTCTATCATATTTTTCATGTGCACATAGTGATAAAGATAGCCTTCTTGTGTGTTCATGATTTTCTCAATCAAATCCTCTTTTCGATATCGCGTCACTTCCACCTCATCGGATATCGCTGTAAAAACATAGTCTGGACTACTTCCAAGTGTTAAGTTAGACAAGCCAATGACATCATTTTCAGTAAAAAAATCTACGACTATTTTCCCGTCAAGCGTAGCCGCTACAATACCATTTTCGATAAAATAGACATCATTTTCATCCGTCTCATCTTGAATGAGAATATCCTGTTTCATATAATACTTCTTCACACCTTTAGTCGGAAAAATCAAGTCATCCTGTATAAATTCGCGGAACTTTACTTCATTGAAACCTTTGCTAATATGGGCTTCCCCGTAAAGTAATTCCATATTAGTCTCTTTATTGGCCATTCCAGCCCCTCCTAATCTTTAGGAAATACAATCAATCATTCTGTCGCTTTGTCGTGATTAGGTTCAGTCCTATAGCTCACCAAAACTCCTCCAAATCAACAGAAATCTCAAAATAAATATTTCCTTTCATCTCTTGCCTTGGCGCAATCGCGTACTCCAAAACATCTTCTTTTATGCCATACATCAGATATTTCGTATGATTCGGATTTTTTAAGCTGAAATTCCCAGCTCCAAAGGCTATCATGCTCATAATAACAATAATTGATATGAGTGGATTCCTTTCTTCTTAACTATTTTCATGGTATTTTTGCCTCGATTTGTTACACCTAACGAAGCCTAATTTTGCGAAGATAGCTGTCACTTTTGTACCTTTTAATTGTAGTAATGTCAACCCCTAGAAAATAACAAGGACGCCGATAAGGAAGTAACTCATCTTTAGACTAGTTTGTTTACATTCTGCGTCGTATCGACAAAATATGTGATCGGTTCTTTCGTATTTTCTAAAAGTTCATCCGTCAAGGTAACGCTGTTGATTTGGTTATTTTCATAAGAAGTGAAGTAGTACGTCTTACTTTCCGGACACATCGATGCTACGTATTGTGTAAAATCCGAATCGCCATTCTCCTCAATCACGGCGCCATTTGGTATGCGGACGCTGTTCAAAATGTACCACACGTTTGTGATTCCTTCTTCCTCATTTTTCGCTGGAACCACGTTTTCTTTCAAGTAAGCCGCGCGGACAAATCGTTCCGGTGGTGTGAATCCGCCTGGTAATTTACTTGTCCCAGTTCCTTGTGAAAATGGTTTCGCGACATAATCACCGAACTTCACTGGCGCCAATTGTTGCGCTTGTAATCCCGTGTAGTTTCGCAAGTTCTCAATATGCCATTCGAGGCAGGGCGTGTTTGTCATCACACCGACTGGATTTTGCTTGATACGCAGCGTCGTTTCCGTTGGCTCAATAACCGCGCATCGGCCACTTTTATCGGTGAAAATCCAGTGTAGCGGCGGCGTGATTCCAAGTAACGCAACCTGCTGATCCACCAAGTTAATATCCGCCAACTTCGCCTCCACATCCTCAATCGTCGCACACGTGCCCAACATCCAAAGTAAAAATTCCTGCGGTGCCAAATTGATTTTCTCATCAATAGCTTCCAGCGCGTAAACCGCTTCTCCAGGAAGATACAGCGACGCACAACTCAAGCCTCTCTCATTCAATCCATCCGCGAAAATGTATTTATCCAACTCTCTGCCTGCTCCGACAAACGCGTACTTATTCTTGTAACTCGCGCCATCTGTCGAAGTTTTCCACGCATAATTCCTCGGACTGACCGTCGGATTCGCCTCCAAAATAAAAGCAAAATCCATCGTTCTTGATAATAAATGTTTCCCATCCAACGTTTCTAATACTAAACTTGTGCACATAATTTAATTCTCTCCTTCAAATTTGTATTTGTTTATTATGTTACCTATTATAGCGAATATCACATCTCGCAAATTTGTAATTTTGTCGTATTATCTGCACATTTTTAACCGTATGAAAAAAAGCCACCAGTATCGGCAGCTTCCTTCTATTACTATTTACCAGACATCGCTTCAACGACTATATTCACGATATTAAAAAAATCTTTCGCAGTCAACTCTGACTCAATATGAAGCACTTTTTTACGATTATACCGCTCCACCATCATCGGGGTCGCAACCGTCGTCAAAATTACATCCGCTTGAGACGCACTATCCTTATTCAAAAAAAGAACCTTATACCGATATTTCAGCATGTCATAAATCTGGTGTCGCAAATTCCGCTCTGCAAACTTCGGCAAATCCGTATCCATTACAATCTGAACCTGATTCTCAAAATGCGTCAATCGTCTAATAGAAGAAAACATTAACCCGTACCTCGTCAGTAAAAGACCCTTCTCCAAAAACAACGCATTTCCCGTCTCCACATACAGCTTATCCAACAACGCATCCATTTTCTGATGCAAACTCGGATAATACTCCTTCATCTTACGCAAATACGAATACCCATTGATATCCACCGAAAAATGCTTAAACAACGTACAAAACAAATGTACCGAAAAACTACTATAAAAAAACTCTTCCTGTTTCTTCTCAGGTATCTCAATAACGTCCTCTGAAAATAAACGAAGAAAAGCTTGCGTTGCCACATAAACATCCGTCTCATTTTTTTGATGTGGTATCATCGCTCTCTTTGCTACCTCACTATTATCATATATCTTAGATCGCGTTCCCATCATTAAATAGAAGAAATAAACCTCTCCTTCCGCTTGGATATTCAAGGAATCAAAAACCGTTTCCATTTTAACAAGACTTTTATAATCGTTCTCCAAATCCAGATAATCTTCCCACTGAGGTTTGACCTTGACCGTATGTTTTTTCCTAATCCGAATGATATTAATCGCTAAAATATATTCGACCTGTTTCTTTTGCACATGCGTTAAATTTAGTCGTAAGCTTGAGCTAAGTCTTTCTGCCGCCTCTCCTACGATATTGCGATTAACTATGTCAAACGGCCACATCGCTCCTTGATAAATCCGCCAAAAAAGAATGTACAAAAACATCCTAACCTGCTCTTCCTGTCCCACGATTTCATACGTTTCACGCTTCAAGCCGATCTCATACGGTTCCATCAACCCTTGAAAGTACTTTAATGACCTCCGAATCGTCGTTTCACTCAAAAAATAATCCATCGCAAATTTTTTCACCGATGTAAATTCTTCAAAAAAGACCGCCTTCATTAACATAATTGTCACATTATCCTCTAAAAGATACAATTCGAAATTGAGTACATCCGCACCTAGCTTCACTTCCAAGAGTACACCTTTATTTTTCGCCGTATGCAACTGAATTTTGTCATCATTATAGTCCTCAATTTTGTCCAATAAATCTGCCAAATAACGCTGCACTGTTCTTTGATTCATCTCCAAGCGCTCACTTATTTCACTCACTGTATACCAGCGTTCCTCCTCTGAAATCATCCGCAAAAGCACCATATTATTGTTTGTGTTTTGGCCTACAGTTTGATAAATATCCTTCTTCATTGGAAATCCTCCTTTAAAATTACCAGTAAGCATCCCATTTTTTAAACTACATTTAATACTTATACCACTTTTGACCTCAAATTACACCTCCAAACCATTTGTATTATAGCCAAAACAACGATATATTCACTAAATGGTGTTTTTTCTAATGGATTTTAAGAAAAAGCAGGTATCACGCACCCCATTTTTAAGAGCTGGATTGTCAAACATCATTGCCATGGCATAAAATTCGATCAGAGCACCTCCGTGTAATCCGATTATTGGACTAAAGTTGACGCTAGCTAATTGAGGGCACAAAAAAGCAGAAATCTTGCATAACACCATTCTCTAAAAATGGGTACACGAGATTTCTGCTCATTTTTTATTTAAAACGCGATTATATTACACTTTTCTATACCAAAGTAAAGTAGCCCCTAGTAACATACAACCAAGGAGAATAAACTGTTTGTCTGACTGATCTCCTGTTTTCACTAATTTTTCCTGTTTCACTTTGGATGTAACAACTATTTCTCGCTTTACTATTGGTGCCAAACTTGGCTTCTCAGAAATTACCGGTTTTGCAATTGGAGCAACAATTTCTGGCTTTACTATTGGCTTTTCAATCGGTGCTTTTGGCAAATCTACTGGACTTTCCGATTCGACTGGAAGCCCTGGATTGACTGGAACTTCTGGCTTGATTGGAATCTCTGGTTCCGGCACAACCGGATCTACTGGCTCCTGCGTGAAAACATGACTATTTTCCTTCACAACCTCCACGACACCATCATTTTCCCCAAACTTAATTTCAAATGACACAGCATCACTATTTAGCATGTACCCTTTCGGTGCAGCAGTTTCAACAAATGCATAAGTCCACGGGTCTAACCCATCTACTGTCAAATCCCCTAATTCTACGGTAAAACGATTCGTTTCCTTATCCACATGAATCTTATCTTGAAAATCAGCCGTCACATACTGATACTTCGTTGCCGTACCTGCCGCATCAAAAGCCATCACTTTCAAAATTCGAATCCCGTCCTTTGTCATCGTATCCCCTGATATGGAAGACTTAGTCGGCGACGCAATCAATGATGTCCCTTTTGGCAACGTATCTGTAATAACAACATTTTGTAAGTCTATGCGTCGATAATTTACGACTAACTGAAAACTATTATTTTCGGAATCCACCGTGTTTAACGTTGCAACCCCATCTTTATCAAAATCACCTTTATACCACTTATCAAAAAGTGGTGCAATCGCTACGTTCTGCTTCTGCACATCCACCGTTACGTTCTTGCTTTGCCCAGCATAGTCCACCATGAACGTCTGCGTATCATGATAAGCATCCCCAACTGTCATCAGCGGCGCCCCAAACTTAATTTCAAAAATACCATTGAACGCGTCGTTGTCTCCAATCGCCGTTCGGTCAATCGAGAAGGTCAAATAATAATTCAGCGCATCATTCGTCACCTTTTCCAATTTGAATGGTTGCAGAATGACTGTTTTAGCTATGAAATCATTCGAATTGTAAACAATCTCTTTCGGTATCGTCACCTTAATGTCACCATGATCCGTCAGAAAAGCACCTGCACTTCCAGAAATATTGACGCGTAAATCAACTTCCTCCCGACTACTAATCGCTCCCGTCACAACAGCTAGTGAAGTCTGAATTGTTGTCCCTCCAGCTTTTGCTACTCCACCTTGTGCCGATGCAAATATGCCAAATAACGGTTAACAAAGCATAGCAATCATCAAACATACAATATATTTTTTATTTTTCCCATTATGATTTAATCTCCTTTGTTCTTTATTTAAGCACGCTATATTCATCTCATGTTTCAAATGCCTTCCCACTAGTTTTGATGAATATACTTTCATAATATCCCATCTATATTCCGGTTAAAGATACACTTATCTACCATTTGCAAATTATATGATTTTTTATGTCCATTATGTGTCTTTCAAACCGACACATATATGTAACAAACCTATATTATACTTCTTTTAATCATACTTTTTCACGAAAGGCGGTTAACAAATGAAACGAGCAAGGTTTATAAAAAAACGCACCCTACTGCTTTCTATAACACTATTATTCGGAGTTTTGATCATTAGCACACTCGTTTATCTCTGTATCCTGTACGCTAAAGCAGAGAATGTTTGGAATAAGGCCTATCATCCCGTACCTTCAACAGATAAGGTTAAAACCCCAGACACAATGACTTTTTTAATTATGGGTTTGGATAATAATGCATCTAGGAATCTTGGTAGCTCTAGAACAGATACTCTAATGCTTGTAAGTTTAAATAAACGCACACAAAAAATGACGCTTTGTAGTATTCCTCGAGATAGCTTTGTGCAAATACAATCCGATGATTATACAGGTATGCAACGAATCGAATCAGCTTATACGTACGGTGGACCAAAAAGCGCTGTAAATACAGTAAAAAAATTATTTAATATCCCAATTAATCACTATGTAGTTTTTAATTTCGATTCGTTTATGCATGTTATCGACGCGCTCGGAGGAATCGATGTAGATGTGCCAAAAACATTTGACGGTCCCCTTTTTGATACAGGTAAAAAGGTTCATTTTGAAAAGGGTAAACAGCACCTTAACGGCGAAGAGGCACTAGCTTTTTCGAGAGAACGTAAAATTGATAATGATATCATGCGCGGTTTCCGACAACAACTCGTACTTGAGGCGGTAAAAGACAAGGCCACCAACCTTAATTCCGTTACGAAATACCTTAAAATAATCGAATCACTAGAAGGTAAAATCCAGATGGACCTTGATAAGAGTCAAATAAAAACAGTGATTCAAGATTTCCTGATTGGCAAAGATTACGAGATTGAACAACTCACTTTTGATTGGCGAGCTTTTAGTAATGGCGGGCATAGCATGGTGGAATTGTACCAAGATAGTATTGATCACGTCGCGCACCAGCTAAGAGTGTCGCTCGGAATAGAAGAAAAAGATGACCGCGACAAAAAGAAGTTCCAAACTAACGGAAAATACAAATTTAAGAGTGATTACACAACATCAACCCCAGAATCAGAGAAAAATGCAGATACATTCACTGGTGATGGCATATATATTGGTACAGAAGGAAATACGAAGACAGGTGATTTACCAAACAGAAAAACGACTACTGGGTTTTATGATTAAATGCAAAAAGCCGATTGAAAACCCTGCTAGGTTTTCAATCGACTCAGACTATAGACACAGTATTAGATTACATGCCTATAGTCTTTTTTTATTGTATAATAATGATAAGGCTTACACATAGGAGGAGTGATTCCAATTATTTCCAAAAACCAGAGAGATACCAGAAATCAAATGATTGCTATTTCTTTAGAAGAATTAGTTCCGCAGGAACATCTTGTAAGAAAAGTAGATGCTATTTTAGACTTTGACTTTATTTATCCTATCGTAGAACATACCTATTCTCATACTGGAAGACCTAGCATAGACCCTGTTGTTTTAATCAAGTTGGTACTCGTACAGTATCTATTTGGCATTCGCTCTATGCGTCAGACCATAAAAGAGGTAGAAACAAACATGGCTTATCGTTGGTTTCTCGGGTATGACTTCAATCAAAAGATTCCTCATTTCTCTACCTTCGGTAAAAATTATGTTCGTCGTTTCGCTGAAACAGATGTCTTTGAAGAAATTTTTTATCGTATTCTTCAACAAGCTTCTGATGCAGGGTTTATAAATCCTGAAGTAGCTTTTATTGATTCCACTCACGTCAAAGCCAATGCCAACAAGCATAAATTTCATAAAGAAACGGTACAAAAAGAAGCACAACTTTACCAAGGCGTGTTAGAAGATGAAATTAATATGGTTGGGATATCCGAAGGAAAAAAGCCTTTTGTATGGATCGAGAAACAAGAAACAAAGGAGATCAAAATCAGTAACACGGATAAAGAAGCAGGATATTATGTCAAAGGAGAGCGTGAAAAACAATTTGCGTATTCTTTCCATAGCGCGTGTGATAACAATGGCTTTATACTTGGTGTCATCGTGACACCTAGAAACATACATGATAGTCAGCTACTCATCCCACTTGTCGAAAAATTAAAAAATACTTTAATTAGTCCACGTGTCATTGTTGCTGATGCAGGATATAAAACCGCTGTCATCGCTAAATATCTTTGGAGTCAAAATATTCAGGCCGTCTTGCCATCGACCTCGAAAAAAGGAAGGCCTCTTTTCCAAGCGTGAATTTTTATATGATCATTGGCTAGATGCTTATATCTGCACCAACAACAAGTTGCTTACTTATCGTCGTCTTACACGAGATGGTTACCGTATGTTTAAATCGGATGCTAGACAGTGCTCCATTTGTCCCTTACTACATGAATGCACACAAAGCAAAGCACAAGAAAAGGTAATGCTTCGCCACCTATGGCAACCTTATTTAGAGATTTCCGAAGAACTTCGCTTTACTGCGCTACATAAAATCTGGTACAAACGCCGAAAAGAAACCATCGAAAGATGTTTTGCTGATGCTAAAGAAAAACATGGGATGCGTTGGGCAACTTATCACGGGCTTGCGAAATTTTCCTTGCAGGCGATGTTTACTTTCGCTGCACTCAACTTAAAAAAATTAGCCAACTGGCTATGGGAAAAGGCGATGCCTTTTTTAACATTTTTTCGTACATACATAAAAACAGGATTTTTCATCAATTATCAACGGAAATCCTGTTTTTCTGCAGTCTTACAGTAACAAATGTTACTGAATAAACTATTACTTTGATCTACTCATTCGCTCTACTTAACAAAAACTCTCTCAAAGTAAATGCAACCTATTTTGTTTTTATTTATGCACTCAAGGGTATGATGACAGTAACGAGCGCGATTAATATCTCGATTTACCCATCTAATGCTCATGGAAAATAATTCACGAAAGGAAGAAATCTACATGTCTTTAAATAAAGTCAAACTAAAACAAGCAGGAGAACTCGCCAAAACAAACTGGAAAAGCGCACGAATCACCTCGCACGCTGCCCAGCTCACCTTTTACATATTATTATCCATTTTGCCAATGCTACTAGTATTCGGTAACCTAATACCGCTCTTGCCACTTCCAAAAGAAGAGGTCTATTCCACACTCCAAACATTCATGCCACCAGAAGTATACGATATTTTGCATCCTGCCATTGAAAACATGCTAACAAATGCAAGCGGTACCGCCATCTCACTCGGTCTAATCACCGCGATTTGGTCTGCCTCAAAATGTTTCAGCGCCTTACAAGAAGTTCTAAATATCGTCTACCAAGCCCCAGATCGCAAAAATTTCATTGTAACCCGCATCATGTCTTTTCTGATGATGCTCGTTATTATCATCATTTTGGGCGCTGTTGTTTTCCTTTTCGCATTCGGTGAACAACTCGTAACCTTTCTGCAAAATCAATTCGATCTTAAACTAGACGCGCTTGCCAATTTAGGTGCCGCAAAATGGTTCATCACGCCAATTTTCCTATTTCTTCTTTTTATTATCATCTACTGGCTCGTTCCAAACGTAAAATGGAAGATTAGAAAAAGTCTCAGCGGTGCACTGTTCGCGACAATCGGCTGGCTCATTGCAACCGAGCTACTCTCCGCTTACGTCCGTTTTCAAGGTGACAAAATTCTTGGCTTCGGCAGTCTCAGCGTTATGATTGTCATCATGCTCTGGCTCTACTTCATCTCGATTATCCTATTACTTGGCGCTTTTCTAAACGTTATCATCAACACCTACAAACAACAAAATTTGTAATCAATGCGTAGATATATTACAATAAAATCGAGAGAAAATAGCTATTTAGGAGGAATTTTAATATGAGTATCAAAATGCTACATACATGTATTCGCGTCAAGGATCTAGACAAATCATTAGCATTCTACACCGAAGCATTTGGCCTAAAAGAAACACGTCGCAAAGATTTTCCAGACCACAAATTCACGCTCGTTTACCTTGCATTTGAAGAAGGTGGCTTCGAACTAGAACTAACATACAACTACGATCAAGCGCAACCTTACGACCTTGGAAATGGCTATGGGCACCTTGCAGTTGGCGTTGATGACCTTTCCGAAACACACCAAACCTTCGAAAAAGCCCGCTACAGCGTGACCGACTTAAAAGGCCTACCAGGAACCAAACCAACCTACTTCTTCGTAATGGATCCAGACGGCTACAAAACCGAAGTCATCCAAAATCGCTAAATGAAATGAAAAAAAGAGAGCAGTTTCGATTTTATGCTCTCTTTTGCTATCTATATTCAAGTAGGAGGAAAAAAATTATGCACCACGCCCAATTTCAACAAGACGTCTACAATCTCGTCCGCCAAATCCCTCGCGGAAAAGTCACAACATACGGTCAGATTGCTTACATGCTTGGCCGCCCGAAAAACTCGCGCCTTGTAGGTGTTGCCATGCGATTAACCCCAAGTGACGCCAGCATCCCAAGCCACCGCGTCGTCAACTCTCAAGGCCGTCTCGTTCCAAACTGGCCCGCCCAATACGAACTACTAAAAGCAGAAGGCATCACATTTACCCCAAATGGCAATGTCCGTCTAAAAAACTGCTTTTGGCAAGGTTAAGCTCCTGTCGTCTCCAATTGCAATAACCGCTCCTTCATCGCGATACCACCACGGTAGCCAGTTATGTTTCCATTTTTACCAATCACGCGATGACACGGAACAACCATCAAAACTGGATTCACACCAATCGCCGTCCCAACAGCCCGCACCGCTTTCGGTTTTCCAATCAGATTCGCAATCTCCGAATACGTCCTCGTCTCTCCATATGGAATCGCGAGTAGCGCCTTCCAAACCGCCTCCTGAAAAGGCGTCCCAGAAATATCTACCGGCAAACCAAAATCATGTTGCATTCCCGTCAAATAGCCCACAATCCCATCCGCATACGGTCTAACCTTCTCTGCATCCGCCGTCAAGTCCACGCGAACCCGCTCGCTCCAATTTTCCATTTCCAACAAGTCCGCCCCATCCGAACCAACGAACGCCAATCCACGCTCACTAACTCCAACATAAATTGCCATCCCAGCTACGTCCAACCGATCATAAAAAATTGGCTTCATCATTCTCCAACCCCTTCCTATCTTTTCGATATACACTTGGCGTCATACCCACAATCCGCTTAAATAACGTCGTAAACTGCGCCGCATTCGGCATCCCAACCGCAACACCAATATCCATCACCCGAATCTCCGTCTCTTTAAGCAACACACATGCCTCCCGAATCCGCACCACATGCACAAAATCAAGTGGCGTCATCCCTGTCTGCCCCTTAAACACCCGATGTAAATGATATGCACTTCCATGACATCCATCTGCAATCCGGTCGAGCGTTAAATGCTCCCGATAATGCTCCACAATATAAGCTTCAATCTGCGCCACCCATTCCACATCCGGTAAACGCATACCACCCGACTTACACCGCTTACAAGGCCGGAATCCCGCATCAATCGCATCCTCCGCACATAAAAACACACTAACATTCTCAAGCTTCGGCGTACGCGACTTACAAGAAGGTCGACAAAAAATCCGCGTCGAACTTACCGCATAAAAAAACTGTCCATCATACGCCGCATCATTCTCACAAATAGCCCGCCATTGCTCCACTGTCACCATATATTCCAGCCCCTCTCCGCCTATCCACCTCCCATTATACTCCGTTTTCCTTAAAAAAATAACCCGTTCAAGATATAAAAGCAAGATTTGAAAAGTCAAAATATAGCATACATTCCTATCTTATCAGAAAAAAGAACATACAAAATTACCAACCTCGCACATGGTGAATTTTTCTTTTTTCCAAATAACAGCATAACACTTGCAAAATCGCTCTATCTGCATTAAACTAAATTTGTTGCACGAAGGAAACATTGAGAGGATCTTGACTATGACTAATAAAAAAGAAAAACAAAAAATCATCCAACATACCCCGCCCAATGGAGCAAGTTTGGGGGAAATAAATAATAGTGTTAGCGTACCAAAAAACGGTGGCTTTTGGCGTAAACTCATCGCCTACTCAGGCCCCGGAGCACTTGTCGCAGTCGGGTACATGGATCCCGGTAACTGGATCACCTCTATTCAAGGCGGATCCCAATACGGGTACCTACTTCTAAGCGTCATCTTAATGTCCAGCCTCATTGCCATGTTACTGCAAAGCATGTGTGCCAGACTTGGAATCGTAACAGGGCTTGATTTAGCCCAAGCCACCCGTCTAAAAACCGGCAAGAAAGGCGGCTTTGCGCTATGGATTGTAGCCGAACTTGCCATCATGGCCACTGATATCGCCGAAGTCATTGGTAGTGCCGTAGCCCTAAACCTGCTATTTGGCATCCCACTCATACTCGGCGTCATCATCACCGTACTTGACGTATTCCTACTTCTCGTCCTAGCAAAATTCGGTTTTCGAAAAATCGAAGCCATTGTCGTCACACTAATCATCACTGTCCTAGTTATCTTTTTATATGAAGTTATTCTATCCGATCCAAACATGTCAGACATGCTTGGGGGCTTTATTCCACAAAAACAAGTCATCACAGATAAAGGCGCACTATTTCTGGCACTTGGTATTATCGGCGCAACCGTTATGCCACACAACCTGTATCTACATTCTTCCATTGTACAAGCCAGAAAATACGACCGCAATGACAAAAAATCACTTAAAGAAGCGATTAAGTTTTCGACCATCGACTCAAACATCCAACTAACCGCAGCATTCGTCGTAAACTGCCTACTACTCATACTCGGTGCTGCCCTATTCTTTGGTCAAGACACCAGCAACCTAGGTCAATTCACTCAACTCTATGATGCCCTGCAAAACAATGCTATCGTTGGCGCCATCGCAAGTCCTATCCTCAGTGTTCTATTCGCTGTTGCCCTACTCGCATCTGGACAAAACGCCACTATCACAGGAACATTAACCGGCCAGATTGTCATGGAAGGCTTTATCCATATGAAACTACCCGTCTGGATTCGCCGACTTATCACACGCATACTCGCTATCATTCCAGTTATCATTTGCATCGTTGTATACGGCGACCAAGAAAATGCAGTCGAACAACTCCTAATCTACACCCAAGTTTTCCTAAGTATCGCCCTACCATTCTCCATGATTCCACTGACCATCTTCACCAGCAGTAAAAAACTAATGGGCGATTTCAAAAACCATCTATGGGTTACAATTCTAGCATGGGTTATAACCGTAATCCTAAGTATCCTCAACATCCAACTAATTATCCAAACACTTTCAGGCATTGGTTAATACACAAAAATCCAGAGTTCTCTAAATCAGAGTCGACTCTGGATTTTTATGCTATATAAAATCGAAAAAGAGGATGGGACAAAAGTTGATCTACAAATCAACGGATGTTCCATCCTCTTTATATGTATATAGAAATAAGTA
>NZ_CAUYTL010000020.1:0-56555 GCF_963575615.1 Listeria rocourtiae subsp. hofi
CTATTGAACCGCCGTATACCGAACGGTACGTACGGTGGTGTGAGAGGTCGGAGCCTAACGGCTCCTCCTACTCGATTCTGTAAAGTAACATTTGTCGCAACGCTGAGGTATGGTGGTTACTTCTGGGTTGAGAATTAGTTAAGACTTAAAAAAACATACATAAAAAAACCACCGTGGAAAAGGGAGGAACCACGGTGGTCAAAAAGGGAGTTTCGAGCTTTCATTCAAAAAGGGGGAAGAATGAAAGTTCGTTGTTGTTAGCTTATATTTATATAATACCGGTCGGGAAGGAAAACCTGCTGTGAATAAAATGAGAATTTGATGAATGTTCGTCTAGTTTTTTGCCATCTCAATAAATTTGTAGCTGTATGGTGACCCAAAAGCGTGTTTTTGAACGCCTGTTATTTTTGGGTTTTGTAGTACGGCTGTTTGGTGCTGATACAATGGTAGAATGGCCGCATCATCGTCAAGGAGTACTTTTTCTGAGGAGACGAAGGCATTCCATCTTGCTATTGAGTTGGTGGCCAGTGTCGTATCAGTGGATTTGACGAGTTTATCATACGCTGGACTGTTATAATTCATACTATTATTATAGTAATCGGATAGGAATAGACTACTATATGTCCACGGGTCTTTAAAATCGGGCATCCAAGCGGCGAGAGAAATATCGTAATTGCTAGTACGAGTCAGTTCAGTTGCACTCTTAGCTGGCATTGTTTTAATATTTATCGTCACGCCGGGTAAATTTGTTTCCAATTGATTTTTTAGGAAGGCAAAAATGGTTTTTGTCGTATCTTGGTCATCACCTAAAAGTTCAAGCGTGATTTTGTCTGTTCCTAGTTCTCGTTTTGCTTGGGCTAAATAAGTGCTAGCCTTCGCTTTGTCAAAAGTAAGGTGATCGCCACTGTCTGCACGGAAGTCAGCACCTGTTTCGGGGTTTTGTACAAAGTCTTTCGGTAGCAAACCGTTTGCTGGGAACGAGCCATCACCTAAGATTTCGCTCGTTAATGCGTTTTTATCTACTGACAGATTTAAGGCATGGCGAAGGGCATTATTTGCAAGCGGTGTAGCTTTGCCGTCACGCTTTTGATTTAGGCGCAAATAGCTGATGAGTGCATCTTTTTCGGTTAGAAAATCGGAACGGTCTTTGTATTGTTTCGCGTATTCTCCGGAAAGTGGGGCACGATCGGCTTCTTTAGTTGTGTAGAGGTTAACCCCTGCATTGATATCTTTAGCGACCTGTACAGAGATTTCATCGACATTTACTTGTTTTTTATCCCAATATTCGTTGTTTTTTGCGTATGTCCATTTTTTGGCAGCATTTCCGTCCCAATCTTTCATAACAAAGGGGCCATTGTACAATGTATGTGCTGCATCTGTTCCATATTTATCGCCCTGTTTCTCCACGAAAGCTTGCTTTTGTGGGAAGAACGTTTCGAATGAGAGTAGCGAGATGAAGTAAGGGACCGGTTTCTTGAGCGTTATTTTTAATGTCTCCTTATCTGGAGCACTCACACCGAGTTCTGAAGCAGGTAATTTCCCCTCGTGAATTTCAGTTGCATTTTTAATAGAATCTTTAAAGAGAGCAGCATAGCTTGGAGCTGTTTTTGGGTCAACTGCGCGACGCCATGCGTATATGAAGTCGTCCGCGGTGACTTGGGATCCATCTGACCACTTGGCGTTATCTCTTAGTTTTATCGTATATTCCGTCTGATTTTTGCTGATTATAGGCATACTTGCCGCAACACCAGGCACAAAATTATCCTTCTTATCTAAAGTGTAAAGTCCTTCAAATACTTGATTTTGCGCGGTAAAGCTGACGAAATCTTCTTCAGCAGTCGTATTAAGTGTAAGTAATTCGCCGGTTTCTAAAAATTTGATTTGTTCTGACGTTTTTTGATCGGACGTCCCTATATTATCTCCGCAAGCCCCTAAAATTAAAACGCTTACTAATGATATTGCGACAAATGCTTTTTTTGTAAAATGCATGATGTTCCTCCTTTTTCTACCTGTTTTTTTATTAATTATATGTATTCCGACCGGATATGTCAACATTCAGTGAAGCGACAAACGCTTATCTCTGTCGTTAAAAGCTGTGCTCCGATGCTCACATACCATAGTATGCTCCGCGTCGGTGCTCGCTTTTGCCTAAGATCTAAGCATTTGTCGCTTCGCTGAAGTATGCCGGTTACTTCAAAGTTGATGCTATATCAAAATTTTTATAAAAATACATACAAAAAAACCACCGTGGAAAAGGGAGGAACCGTGGTGGTCAAAAAGGGAGTTTGTGCTTTCAGCGCCACGACAAACGCTCATCTGCGTCGTTAAAGTTTCCGTTCCAGTGCTCACGTACAGGTCGTACGTTCCGCGCTGGTACTCAACTTTGCCTAGCATCTAAGCATTTGTCGCAGCGCTGAGGTATGGTGGCTACTTCTGGGCTGAGAATTAGTTAAGACTTAAAAAAACCATACATAAAAAACCACCGTGGAAAAGGGAGGAACCACGGTGGTCAAAAAGGGAGTTTCGAGCTTTCATTCAAAAAGGGGGAAAAGAATGAAAGTTCGTTGTTGTTAGCTTATATCTATATAATAACGGTCGGGAAGGAAAACTTGCTGTGAGTAAAATGAGAATTTGATGAATGTTTGGCAAGCTTTCTTTCATTAGTATAAATCGATGTTTACCCAGCCGCGGACGCTATTGATTAGCCATGTTTTGGTTGCTTTTAAGAGGTCGTTTCGGTGCAAGATGCGTTCTGTGATTGTGTTTTCTGCTAGAAGGGTTTCCCGCATGGTTCCTGCTAGTAGACCGGATGATTGTTTTGGTGTGACTAGTTGGCCATCAATCTCTGCTACTAGGTTTCCATTGATAAATTCTGTGATTTCGCCGCGTTCGTTCCACAAAAGGGTCTCATCGTAATCAATTCTACGTCGTTTCTCATATATTGTTCGGTTGGTCGTTTTGTGATATAGAAATGGGTCGTTGCTATTGACGGATTTGTCAGCGAAGTGAGCTGTCCATGTAATTGGATCGGAAATGATTGGTGCGCCTTGGATGGTGATATCACCACTTTTGTTGGAGAGCAGGCGAACTTTCCAAATATCATTGGGGTGTTCTTGAGCAAATTTGTCTAGAGCCTCATTTGCGGCGTCAATGTTCCACGTGAAACCAAAATATTGAGCACTTTTTTCGATTCGCTTTAGGTGTAGGTCGGTGCGATAATAGGTGCCATCCTCTAAGCGAAGACTTTCTAATAGTTCGAATTTTGGTAGGTAAGTGGTTAGAAGGGCAGCTTTTGCTTGGACTTCCTCATATTCAGCGCCACTGCGTGAGTCCCAGACGATACCGCCACCAACGCCATATTCGGCGGTTTTTTCTTCTGTATCGACAACGACTGTTCGGATGGGAACATTGAAAATAGCTTCTTTGTTAGGTGTTACATAGCCAATTGCACCGCAGTAAACGTTGCGGGGAGAGGTTTCAGATTGTGTGATTAGTTGCATTGTTTTTACTTTTGGTGCGCCTGTGATGGAACCGCATGGGAATAAGGCTTCAAAAATCGCTGTTAAATGTACTTCTGGCAGAGTTTCCGCGACTACGGTTGAAGTCATCTGCCACACGGTTGGATAGCGCTCCACATCAAAAAGGCGCGGAACTTTAACCGAACCTGGTTTAGCGATTTGTCCGAGGTCATTGCGCAATAAGTCAACAATCATCACGTTTTCTGCCTGATTTTTAGCGGAGGCGGCAAGCCAATCTCGTGCTTTGAAATCTTCTTCTAAAGTCATGCCGCGCTTGGCCGTACCTTTCATCGGCTTAGTCGTGATAATACCGTCCTTCCAATGAAAGAAAAGTTCGGGTGAGGCGGATAGAATATGAAATCGTCCAGTCGACAAATAGGCTGAATAATCTGCTTGCTGTGCTATTTTTAGCTGTTCGTAAAAATTTTCGTCTTCTTCCATAAAATCGCTCTCTAGTCGGATTGTATAATTGGCTTGATATGTATTTCCAGCGGCGATTTGCTCTCTAATAAAATGGATGCCCTTCGCATAGGAACTGTAATCGGTTGTTGGTTGCCAGTCTAGTTTGGGTGGTGGTGAAAGTGGCGCTGTGATTTGATCGACCTCACGCATTTCACGAAAAACACCGAACCATAATAGTGGCATTTTACCAGCGGCGTGTGTAGTGAGATTTTTATTGAAAGCTGCTGCTGCTTCATATCCAATGTAGCCGGCGACGTAATAGCCGAGATCAACAGCCTGCTCGACTTGCTGCATCCGTTCTAACACATCATCTAGATTGTCAGTTTGGATAATGGCCTCGGGAGATGAGAAGAGTTGTGTTTTTCCTTTAAAATCGAACTGCATTTTCATTTTCATAGCTCCGTTCCGTTAGTTTTACAAAGTTTTTTAAGATTTCGTGCCCATGTTCGGAAAGAATTGCTTCGGGATGGAATTGAACCCCTTCGACTAAAAATTCACGGTGACGAACGGCCATAATGAGATCGTCTTCGGTTTTTGCAGTAATGATGAGCTCGCTAGGAAAATATGGTTCTGAGGCTATAAGTGAGTGGTATCTAGTAACAGAAAAACGCGCGCTTAAGCTTGTAAACACGCCTTCTTGATCATTTGTAATTATGGAAGTTTTTCCATGAACGGGTTCGGGTGCACGGACAATTTCACCGCCAAATGCTTGAACGATGGCTTGATGACCTAGGCAAATGCCAAGAATAGGTATTTTGCCGCTAAATTGTTGGATAATGGCTAAACTAACTCCAGCTTCATCAGGTGTCCCAGGTCCTGGTGAAATGACAATTGATTCGGGATTTATTTCACAAACTTCGGCCAGAGTTATTTGATCATTTTTCACAACGCGGACTTCTTTTCCGAGCTCTAATAAATATTGATATAAATTGTATGTAAACGAGTCATAATTATCGATTAACAGAATCACAATATCACTCCTAAATGGAATTTCCATGACTATATGTCCACCCTATTTATAGCAAACTAGTAGGCATTTGTCCAATAAGCAGACTTGTGATTTCACAAACTTTATTGGAAATGAGTGGGAGGGTAGAAAAACGATACTTTACTTAAAATGTTGTTTGTTTCGGCTTGTTGATTCAGCTTGCTAAATTGGGGGTTATGGGGTAAAATGTTCTTAAATAATGAACTAAAACGTTGACAAGAGCTAGTAGTAGAAGTTGTGCTTTTTAGAGAGCTGGTGGTTGGTGGGAATCAGTAGGAACGCTTTTATGAATCCGTCTTGGAGTGAGCAGAGGAAATGTCAGTAATCTGCTTCGGTGGGAACCGTTATATCAATTGAGCTGGAGTTTGGGATATTTCTCGGACTCAATTAGGGTGGCAACGCGGTACTTCCGTCCCTTTCCGAATGTTTATTTGGGGAGAGATTTGGGGGTCTTTTTGTTTGGGCTCTTAGAAAATGTCGTTTATTTTCTTAGAGCCCAAATATAAGACGGAGCGAAGCGGAGTGTTAATCCTTCAATTGTCTTACGCAGAGCGGGAATGCCGACAGTCTCAAACTAAATAAAAATCGAGAATACCATTTTGTGAGGAGGAAAAAAGATGTTGGATGTTAAGTTATTACGTGAAGATTTTGAAGGTGTGAAGGCGAAATTATCGCATCGTGGCGAAGAGCTTGGGGAGTTTGAAAAGTTTGGTGCGCTCGATACGCGGCGTCGAACGTTGATTATTGAAGTGGAGACGCTTAAAAGTCAGCGGAATGAGGTTTCGCAAGAGATTGCACAATTGAAGCGTGATAAGCAGGATGCGGATGCGAAAATTGAGGAAATGCGTGTGGTTGGAGATCGAATTAAGATGTTTGATACTGAATTGAACGAGATTGATGAGAAGTTACGCAATATTTTGATGGCAATTCCGAATATTCCACATGAGTCTACGCCAATCGGTGATACGGAAGAGGATAATGTGGAGGTTCGCAAATGGGGTGAGGTTCGTACATTTGATTTTGAGCCGAAAGCGCATTGGGATTTGGGCACGAATTTGGATATTTTGGATTTTGAGAATGCGGCGAAGGTTGCAGGAAGCCGGTTTGTTTTTTATAAGAAACTGGGAGCGCGGTTGGAGCGGGCATTGATTAATTTTATGATGGATTTGCACGCGACGGAGCATGGATATGATGAGATGTTGCCGCCGTATATGGTGAATCGCGATAGTATGACGGGAACGGGACAGTTGCCGAAATTTGAAGAGGATGCCTTCTTGATTGAAAAAGAGGATTATTTCTTGATTCCAACGGCGGAGGTACCGGTGACGAACTATCATCGTGACCAGATTATGAACGTGGACGATTTGCCTCAAAAATATACGGCTTACAGTGCTTGTTTCCGTTCTGAGGCGGGTTCTGCGGGGCGTGATACGCGTGGACTTATTCGTCAGCATCAGTTTAATAAGGTGGAGATGGTTCAGTTTGTAAAACCTGAGGATTCTTATGCGGCGCTCGAAGCTTTGACGGATAATGCAGAGGAAGTGTTGCGTCTTCTGGAATTGCCATATCGTGTGCTCAGCATGTGTACGGCTGATTTAGGCTTCACAGCTGCGAAAAAATACGATATTGAAGTGTGGATTCCTAGTGGTGACAGCTACCGTGAGATTTCTTCTTGTAGTAATTTCGAAGCGTTCCAAGCGCGCCGTGCGAATATCCGCTTCCGCCGTGAGCCGAATGCTAAGCCTGAATTTGTGCATACATTGAATGGCTCTGGACTTGCGATTGGCCGTACAGTAGCAGCGATTTTGGAGAATTATCAGTTGGCTGATGGCTCTGTTGCAGTTCCGAAAGTATTGCAAAATTATATGGGTGGTGTGGAAGTTATTGTAGCGCCGAAAAAATAAATGAATGATGCGAAAAAGGTTTTCTTCTGACACGTGGGGGAAGGCCTTTTTGCTATTAATTTAGTGTATAATAGGCGTACAACTACAGGATAAAGGAGTATTACAAAATGCGATTTTATGAGGAAGATTTTGCGCTTTTTGATCGAGATTATTTTCAGTTTCGTCAAATGAAAGAGTTTACGCCGACGTTGGTTGAGGGTGTGAAGGCAGAGTATAAGGTTAGATGGGATGCGTGGAAGGAATTTGTTGCGTTGTGCCAGCAGGAGACGTTTGGTTTTGGTAAGCCGAAAGTGGAGAGCTGGACGAATGGGTGGCAGGTTCGCTCGCATTTTTGGGCGTTTTATAAGGGTGTTTCGCGACAGGATTCAGCGAGTATGGTGGCAATTCTGCTGAACAAGAATAATTTTCGGATTTATTTGGAGTGGCATGCGTATCGAAGCGCGGATTCGGTGACGAGTTATGAAGATCATGTGAAATGGGTGCAGTTTCTTCCAGAGTGGATTCGGGAGTTGAATATTGACGTGTCGACCTACCAAATTTGGACATCTTATGAGGATGAAGCGGATAATTTTGTGGGGCTGGCAGATTATTTGGAAGAGCCAACGCGGTTTGATGAGCTTTTGGGAATTTCAAAAAAATGGTTACGAATTGGGCGTATTATTTCGAAAGAAGAAGCGTTGAAAGTTGTTGCTATGGAAGAGATTGTAAGGGAAACGATGATGGAATTGGCGTATTTATACAGCAAGACGGAGAGCTTTGAATAAATTTTAAAAATCTCGTTGACAGCGCTTTCGAAAAGGTGCTATACTTAGACTCAAGAAAAGGATTGTTACTGATTCGATCAGGCATTACCAACATCGACGGGGAAACGTATATTTTTTGTATGCGTGGATGCGTATGATTTTGGTGTTTTTTTTGTCCATGAAAGCGAGGAGGCTTCTATGAGGATTGTTAAAGCGATTAATAATAATGTTGCGTTGGCGGTGAATGAGCAGGGACACGAGCTTGTTATCATGGGCAAAGGTGTTGGATTCCAGAAGAAGATGGATGATATTATTGAGGATGCGGTTATTGAGAAGGTCTTTGTTTTGGAAACGGACGAATTGTCTGAGAAATTGATGGATTTACTAGGTGAGATTCCGGCGGTTCATTTGGAAATTGCGGATGAGATTGTGAATTTTGCAAAGGAAACTTTTGATGCGAAAATCAGTGACAATGTATACTTAACTCTTACGGATCATATTAACTTTGCGATTGCTCGGCATGAGAAGGGTATGTTAATTCGTAATGTGATGTTGTGGGAAATTAAGAAGTTTTATAAGGATGAGTTTCGAGTTGGTTTGAAGGCACTGGAGATTATTAAGAAGCGGCTGGGGGTTCAGCTTGGTGAGGACGAGGCTGGCTTTATCGCACTTCATATTGTGAACGCGCGGACAGATGGGCAAGGGATGAAGACGACTGTTGATATGACTCAAGTGGTGCAGGATGTGCTGAATATTGTGACTTATCATTTCAATGTGGTTTTAGACGAGACCTCACTTAATTTCACACGATTTGTGACGCACTTGCAATATTTTGCACAACGGCTTTTGCGGAATGAAATTGTGGATTCTGGTGATGATTTCTTGTTTGAGCAGGTGCAGTTGAAATATCCAGAGAGTTTTGAATGTACTGGGAAGATTGATGCATATTTGCAAACGGCGCACCACGCAACGCTTACGAAGGATGAACGAGTGTATTTGACGCTCCATATTCACCGAGTAACAGAGCGGAATCGGACAAATGAATAAAAAACATGACTTGTTGTTGTGGCTCTTATAAAGCATCCTTTGCTGAATTAGAGCCTCGATATGAGTGGGAGCGAAGCGAGCATTCATTCCTCCCGAATCTTTATACGCTAAATAACAATTAAAATCGGAATAATCGGATACTAATATTCAAAAAGACAAACTATAATTTTGTGGGCTTATTTTTTCGCAACTTTATGCTTGCTCTGTAATGCATTACAGGGTGTATAGTGATTTTTAGATAGAGATTTGATAAAAAAGGAGGAAATAATTTTGAAGTTTATTATTACAGATTCTTATGAAGAAATGAGTACGGTTGCAGGGCAGCATTTATTGGGTTATATGTACCAGAATCGTCGTGTAAACATGTCGATTACAGCTGGGAATACACCACTACGGATGTATGAGCAGCTTGTCCCGCAGGTAAAAGGAAAATCTTATTTTGATAATGTGCATTATTATAATTTCGATGAGATTCCGCTGAAAGGAACTGGCGAGCCAGGTGTGACGATTAGTAATTTGGCTAAATCTTTTTTCACTCCTGCAGGGATTCCGTCTGAGCAAATTCATGTGCTGGATGAAACGAATTATAAGACGCATGACGAGAGGTTGAAAGCGGATGGTGGGCTTGATGTAATGCTGCTTGGTATTGGCGCAGATGGGCACTTTTGTGGGAATTTGCCAGACACAACAGATGTTCATGATGAGACGGTTGCGGTTCCAACAACGCCTGAAATGAAGGAGATTTTGCTTGGTGAGGTTGGCGGTGATGCGTCGAAGGTTCCAGATTTTTATGTAACCATGGGACCTAAAGCTGTGATGCAGGCCAAAAATATTATTATGTTTGCAAATGGTAAGCATAAGGCTGAAATCGTGAAGAAAGCATTTTTTGGTGAAATTACGAAAGATGTGCCGTCTTCCATTTTACAATTGCATCCATCGATTACGGTTATTTTGGATAAGGATGCAGCAGAATTATTAACTAATATTTGATATAGAAGGGAAGAGAATTATTATGACAAAATCACCATTTCCAGAAGGATTTTTATGGGGTGGCGCGGTTGCTGCCAATCAATGCGAGGGTGCGTATTTAGAGGATGGGAAGGGATTGTCTCCTGTTGATTTGTTACCATCTGTTGAGGAAGGGCGTTGGGAAGCAGCTTTGAATCCGAAAAAGGCGCTTGAAACGACTTATAATTATTATCCGAGTCATGAATCGATTGATTTTTATCATCGTTATAAAGAAGATATTGCGTTGTTTGCGGAAATGGGATTCAAGTCGTTCCGTTTGTCGATTAGCTGGCCGCGGATTTTCCCAAATGGCGATGACGCGACTCCGAATGAGGCTGGGCTTGAATTTTACGATCGTGTTTTTGCGGAGTGTGCGAAATATGGGATTGAGCCTGTTGTGACGATTAACCATTTTGATACGCCGGTTGAACTTTTCAAGAAGTATGGTGGTTGGAAGAATCGTAAGTGTATCGACTTTTATTTGAATTTCTGTGATGTTATTTTTAAACGTTATAAGGGACAAGTGAAGTATTGGATGACGTTTAACGAGATTAATATGATTTTGCATTTGCCGTTTTTCGGTGGTGGTATTGATGTGAACGGTGAAGCGAATCCAGAAGAGGTAAAGTATCAAGCAGCGCATCATCAGTTGGTTGCTTCTGCGATGGCGACGAAATTGGCGCATGAGATTGATCCTGAAAACCAAGTTGGTTGCATGTTGGCGGCTGGTACGACGTATGCGTTTTCATGTGATCCGAAAGATGTTTGGAAGGCACTTGAAGCGGATCGTGAGGGCTATTTCTTCATTGATGTGCAGGCGCGCGGTTACTATCCAAGCTATAGCAAGCGTTTCTTCAAGGAAAACAATATTAATCTAGTAATCGAAGACGGCGATCTGGATGTTTTGAAAAATCATACGGTTGATTATGTGGCGTTTAGTTACTATTCTTCGCGCCTAACAAGTGCTGATCCTGAAGTGATGAAGGAGACAGAAGGTAACGTTTTTGCGACATTGCGTAACCCGAATCTAGAAGCGAGCGAGTGGGGTTGGCAAATTGATCCGCTTGGTTTGCGTATTACGATGAATGCGATTTACGACCGTTATCAAAAACCATTGTTCGTTGTGGAAAATGGTTTGGGTGCAGTGGATACGGTTGAGGCTGATGGCTCGATTAATGATGACTACAGAATTGATTATATGCGTGAGCACGTTCGCGAAATGGGCGAGGCGATTGAGGACGGTGTCGATTTGATTGGCTATACACCGTGGGGTTGCATCGACCTTGTCAGCGCTGGTTCTGGTGAGATGAAGAAACGTTACGGCTTCATCTATGTAGATCGCGATAATGAAGGTAAAGGAACGCTCAATCGTTCTAAGAAGAAATCATTTGATTGGTATAAGAAAGTAATTGAAAGCAATGGTAGTGATTTAGCATAAAATAAGAGCCGAACTGCGAAAAATATTTTGTAGTTCGGCTTAAATTTTACTTGCTCTGTAATGCATTACATGAAGTATACTCAAAATGTAAACAAGATTGAGAGGGGCGAATAGATACATGGTAGAGATTAAAAAGCAATTTCCAGAAGGATTTTTATGGGGTGGTGCAACGGCTGCAAATCAGGTAGAGGGTGGTTTTGATTTAGATGGTAAAGGCCTTTCTACAGCTGATATGGTTAAATTTGTTCCAAAAGAGGAGCGTGGTGGCGGTCATGCGCTGGACGTAACTTCGGCTGAAATTGAGGAGATTTTGGCGGGGAGATCAAAGGCACGTTTCCCAAAACGCGATGGGGTTGATTTTTATCATCGTTATAAAGAGGATATCGCACTGTTTGCAGAAATGGGATTCAAGACGTTTCGATTGTCGTTTAACTGGGCGCGTATTTTTCCGAATGGCGATGACTTAACGCCGAATGAGGTTGGCTTAGAATTTTATGACAATGTGATTGATGAGTTGTTGAAATATGGTATTGAGCCACTGGTGACGTTATCTCATTATGAGACACCGCTTGGTTTAACGCAGAAATATAATGGTTGGGCGAGCCGAGAGGTTATCGATCATTATGTGCGCTATGCGGAAACGGTAATGACACGTTACAAAGATAAAGTAAAGTATTGGCTGACATTTAATGAGATTAATATCATCGCGATTAGCCCATATACTGGTGGCGGCGTGGTCGTGGATCGTGTGGATAATCCGCTTGAAGTTTCTTATCAAGCGGCGCACCATCAATTTGTTGCGAGCTCGAAGGTTGTTAAGTTAGGCCATGAGATTAATCCAGATTTTGAAATTGGTTGTATGTTGGCACGGATGGAAACGTATCCGGCAACGAATAATCCAGACGATATCTTGCTTGCTCAGCACCAAAATCAGATGAATTTGTTCTTTACGGACGTTCAAGTGAGCGGTTACTATCCTGGTTTCATCAAGCGTTATTTTGCAGAAAATGATATTACAATCAAGATGGAAGACGGCGATTTAGAGCTTTTGAAAAATTATCCTGTAGATTACTTGTCGTTTAGTTACTACATGACATTATCTGTTTCGGCTGATCCGAATCGTGATCAAACGGGTGGGAATTTCATGGGCGGCGTGAAAAATGAATATCTGGAAAGCTCTGACTGGGGCTGGCAGATTGATCCAAAAGGCTTGCGTGTAACGCTGAATGGATTGTATGATCGCTATAGAGTACCACTTTTCATTGTGGAAAATGGTTTGGGTGCATATGATACCGTGGAAGCGGATGGTGCGATTCATGATCCGTACCGTATTGATTATTTGCGAAAACATATCGAGCAGATGGCAGAAGCTATTGCAGACGGTGTTGATTTGATTGGTTACACGAGCTGGGGGCCAATCGATTTAATTAGTGCATCTACGAGTGAAATGTCGAAGCGTTACGGTTTCATTTATGTGGATCAGGATGATGAAGGGAACGGTACGTTGGCTCGCTCACGTAAAGATTCATTCTTCTGGTATAAAAAAGTGATTGAGACGAATGGTGAAGATTTAGCGTAAGTTAGAAAAGAGATTAGCGGTTTTTGTAGCTAGTCTCTTTTTGTCTTGATTAAAGGCATTTTTTGCGTTACATTTAAGCTAATAGCGCAATGGAAAGTAGGGTGTGAAATGAAGAAACAGGAACTAATCGATGCTGCAATACAAGTTATTCAGGAGGATGGGGCTCACCAGTTAAGCTTGGCGAAAATTGCTGAGAAAGTTGGCATCACAAAACCTGCCATCTTCTATCACTTTAAGAATAAGCAAGATTTAATGATGGCGTTAACGCACTTCACTGTTGGCGAGTATGAAAAAATAATTGCTGTGGAATATGAAAAAATATCTGAAAATGATGCTTTGCGCCATGTTCATGCTTTTTTGAAAGGAAACTTGCGGCAATTAAATGATTCTGAACTGATTAAAGTGCATGCGGCTTCGATGGAAGTCTTAGTTTCGAATGAGGAGGCAACCGCGGTTTGGCAGGATGTATATCGCCGGGAGCTTGGAAAAATGGCTCCAGAGATTGGTGAAGTTCGTGCGGATTTGCTTAGTGTGGCACTCGATGGTATGTGGTATGGTGCAATGTGCGGGGTTTGGGATGCGAAACGCGCGGAGGCGGTCATCTTATATTTAGAGAAAATCATCAATCAAGCGTAAAGATTTGCTTTTTTTACAGTTTAGAACTAAACTTGTGATGAGGAGGTGATTCTCTTGGTGAAAAAAGAGCAACGATTAGGCGTGTTACTTTGGTTTAGGCTCAGTAGATTCTATAACCGCAATATTAAATTAACCAATCAAAATCTTAAAAAAGCAAATCTTTCGATGGCACAATTTGATGTGATTGCTCAGATTGGTCTAGAGGGTGAGAGCACGCAAAAATCATTGGCGGATAGGCTTGTGGTCACCAAAGGAAATATCACACAATTGCTTGTCAAATTGGAAGAGCAGGGCTTGATTTGTCGGCGAAAGCAGGGTAAAGAGAAGTATATTGCTTTAACGGAGCAGGGTAAGGCGTGCTATGTAGAAACTGTTCCTGCGCAAGAGGCGTTTCAGCAGGAACAGTTTGGGAAGCTGACGCGCGACGAACAAAAACTGTTACTGGATCTATTAAAAAAATTAGATGATTAGTGAGGAGTGTTAAGATGGAGTTAAGAGGAATACATCATATTTCGATTATAACGGAGAATGCGCGTGCTAATTTTGATTTTTATACGAAGGTTTTGGGCTTGCGATTAGTGAAGAAGACAGTGAATCAGGATGACCCATACACGTATCATTTGTATTACGCAGATGAGGTTGGAAATCCGGGCACGACGGTTACTTTTTTTGAAATTCCTAGGGCGAATCGAGGACATAAAGGATATAATTCGATTGCGCGAATGGGGCTACGTGTACCGAATGATGCGGCATTGGCTTATTGGGAAGAGCGTTTAACATTGTTTCACGTGAAACATGAGGGCGTCTATGAACAATTTGATCGAAAGGTTTTGGATTTTGAAGATGTGGATGGTTTGGCTATTCAGCTTATTTCAGATGAGCGGAATAAAGGTGTTGCGGGTGGAAATCCATGGCAAGATAGCCCGGTTCCTGTGGAGTTTGCGATTACTGGGCTGGGGCCAGTTTTGTTTTCGACATTGAAAAAAGAAAAGACTGATCGAGTGTTGACGAAGGTCCTTGGATTCCATCGGGTTGGTGCATACGAGGATGATGAGCGTTTGGTAACTGTTTTCCAAGTTGGAGATGGTGGCTCTGGCGCAGAGGTTCAATTAGAGGCTAATTTTAAAGATCCTCATGCTGTGGAGGGGCTAGGCAGTGTGCATCATGTGGCATTTCGGGTTGCAGATGATGCGGAGTTGCGTGAATGGGTGGCGTATATTCAAGGTTTAGGATACCCGAATTCTGGTTTTGTGGATCGTCATTATTTCCACTCACTGTATTTTAGAGAGGAAAATGGTATTTTGATTGAGCTTGCGACGGATGGACCAGGATTTAAGACGGATTTTTCGAAAGAACACGGAACGTATGTAGAGCTTCCACCTGCATTAGAAGGGCGCCGGGCTGATATTGAAGCGCATTTGACGGAGCTTGATAGTGATAAATAATAATGGCAAAAAGCATCAGTATCTATTATGATAGGTATAACATAATAATAGGCGGTGAAGACATATGACGGAAATCAGGTATGAAGGCATAGCCAACAAGGACTGTCCTAGTTTAGAGCGATTTTTAGTTTCTAGTAAGCACGAGGTTCCAGCGATGTTGATTTTTCAAGGTGGTGGATATGAAAAGCGAGCGGAGCATGAGGGTAAACCGGTGGCGGAATGGTTGAACAGTATTGGTATTTCAGCGTTTATTGTGAATTATCGGGTTGCGCCGTACAAACATCCAGTTCCTCTAGAAGATGCAAAGTGGGCGATGCGCATGGTGCGACATCGTTCGGAGGAGTGGGGTATTGATCCAAATCGGATTGGTGCGATTGGTTTTTCAGCGGGGGGCCATTTAGCCTCCACTTTGGCGACGCATATTGATGAGGGTCGACCTGATGCGGAGGATCGGATGCATCAATATAGTACGCGTCCAGATGTGTTGATTTTGGCGTATCCAGTTATTACGATGAGGGCGCTGACACATCAAGGTAGTTTGCATAATTTATTAGGAGAAGCACCGACGAAGCAGCAGATTCTTGACTTGTCAAATGAGTTGCACGTTACAAATAATACACCACCCACTTTTTTATGGCATACGGAAGAGGATCCAGTGGTCCCTGTTGATAATAGTTTTATTTTTGCTGCAGCGCTTAGACGGCATAATATTCCGCACTCTGTCCATACGTTTGAGCAAGGAAAGCATGGGCTTGGAATGGCAACGGATAACCTCGAGGCTAAAATTTGGCCGAAACTCTGTGAAAATTGGTTAAAAGTGCGAAACTTCATTTAATTTTCTGTGAAACAGTGGTACAATTTTAGTGGATAGTTAATTTGGAGGAGGCAATATTTTGGGTAAACGCACTTTTTATTTTGTACGGCACGGTAAGACGGAATGGAACTTGGCCAGAAGAATGCAGGGTTGGGGTGATTCACCGCTGATTGAAGAAGGTATTAATGGTGCAATTGCAACAGGTGCTGCATTGCGAGATGTGGACTTTACGGCTGTTTATTCTAGCCCGAGTAAGCGCACAGTCGATACGGCGAGTTACATTCTGGGTGGCCGTGATATAGATGTAAGAACGCTTCAAGGACTTCGCGAAATGAGTTTTGGCATCTGGGAAGGTGAGCGTTTTACGGATATTACGGAGAATTATGGAGAAGAGTACGCGATGATGCTGGATAACCCGGCAGAGTACGGAGCAACTGTTAGCAAGGGCGAGACTTATTATCAAGTGAAGGGCCGCACAAAATTGGCTGTGGAACAGATTTTAGAGGAGCAGCCAGAGGGCAATATTTTGGTAGTTTCACACGGGATGGCTTTGCGGGTTTTGATATTTGTTGCTTTGCAGGGGGCTGATTTGCAGACGCATCGTACGGAAACCCCACACATTTTGAATACTAGTGTGACAGTTGTGGAGTATGAAAATGGCGAGTTCTGTGTAATTACGGCGAATGATACCTCTCATCTTGAGGGGATAGTTGAGGGGGTTTAGGTAGATGATAAAATTAGTAGCGATTGATATAGACGGAACATTGCTTAATGATAGGCACGAGATTACGCCGGAGGTTCATTTGGCAATTCATAAAGCCAAAGCGAAAGGTGTCAAAATTGTCTTGTGTACTGGGCGCCCAATTACGGGTGTACAACAATACTTGTCGGACTTGGAGCTAAAGCGTGAAGGTGACTATGTGATTACATTTAATGGTGCGATGGTGCAAGATACGTTTACCAAAGAGGTTATTTCTCATTTGACGTTGGATCATGCCAACATTATGGATATTTACGAAATGAGCCATGAACTTGGCTTGCATATGCATTTCAATGATATGAATAATCTGTACACGCCGAATCGTGATATTGGAAAGTATACCGTTTATGAGTCTTACTTGACGAATACGCCTCTGTTTTACACGCCAATGGATGAGATTTCTAAAGATATTATGGTTTCCAAGGCGATGTTTATTGACGAAGAAGAAGTCTTAGCGCCAGCGATTGCCAAAATTCCGACCAGTTTTGGTGAAAAATATAACTTGGTTCGTAGTTCCCCGTTCTTTTTAGAGATTTTGAATCCGGAGGCGAGTAAGGGGAATGCGGTGCATAATTTAGCTCAGAAACTTGGAATTGAGCAGAGTGAGGTTATGTGTATTGGTGATCAAGAGAATGATTCGACAATGATTGAGTACGCAGGTGTCGGCGTTGCAATGGAAAATGCTATTGATAAAATTAAAGCGATGGCTGATTTTATTACGCTTTCGAATGAAGAGAGTGGCGTTGCGCATGCAATCAATAAATATGTTTTAGAAGGATAGGTGTGGCTAATGAGTGATTGGATAGAGAAGGGTTATCGTGAGTACCGAGGTGAGAAAATCGATGTTTATTTTAATACGGCGATTTGTGCACATGCAGCGGAATGTGTGAAGGGTGACCCAGCTGTATTTAATACAAGTCGAAAACCGTGGATAGTTCCTGATAATGCATCGCCTGAAAAGGTTCAAGAAGTCATACATCGGTGTCCAAGTGGTGCTTTGAAGTATCAAATGAAATAGGAGGTTATGATGATGGAATTTGTTAAAGGTGAAAATCGTTTTTTCAAAGAAGACGAGAATGGAAAATTGATTGCGGAAGTAACATGGGTTCCGAGTGGGGATTCACTTGTTATTTTGGATCATACTTTTGTTGATGAGAGTCTTCGAGGCCAAGGAATCGCATCACAACTCGTGGAAAAAGTGGCTGAGGCTATGCGTTCAGAAGGTAAGAAGATTACCCCAACTTGTCCATTTGCGAAGGCAGAGTTTGAGCGCAAGCCTGAAAAGTATGATGATATTAAGGCATAAAAATTAGAGACCCGTTTGCGATTTTGCACGGGTTTTTAAATATTTCCCAGGAAATAGTGACTTCCTGCTACCAATTTAAAAGAATATACTTTAAAATAAAGAAGAATATATTTTGCCTAAATGGAGGTTTTAATGATGGAGCATAAACAACATACGGCTTTTCCGAAAGATTTTTTATGGGGTTCTGCCTCGGCGGCGTATCAAATTGAAGGCGCATGGGATGCGGATGGTAAAGGGCCTTCTGTTTGGGATGACTTTGTGAAGATTCCTGGTACGACATATAAGGGTACGAATGGTGATGTGGCGGTGGATCATTATCATCGTTATAAGGAAGACGTGAAGTTAATGGCAGACGCTGGTCTTAAGGCATACCGTTTTTCGATTGCTTGGAGTCGTATTTTTCCGACGGGGAAAGGTGAAGTGAACGAGGCGGGTTTGCAGTTTTATGATGATTTGATTGATGAATTGTTGAAATACAATATTGAGCCGCTTGTGACGCTTTATCATTGGGATATTCCGCAGGCGTTAATGGATGAGTACGGTGGCTGGGAATCACGTCAAGTAGTAGAGGATTTCACGAATTATTCGGTAGCGTTGTTTAAACGTTATGGTGATCGTGTGAAGTATTGGATTTCTTTGAATGAGCAGAATATTTTTGTGACGCTTGGCTATTCAATGGCGCTTCACCCGCCGAAAGTGACAGATGATAAACGGATGTATCAAGTGAATCATATTGCGAACTTGGCGAATGCAAGTGTAATCAATGCGTTTCATGAGATTGTGAAGGATGGTAAAATTGGACCGAGTTTTGCGTACACGCCGTTTTATCCAGTTGATACGAACCCGAAAAATGTGCTTGCTGCTGAAAATGCTGAAGAGCTGAATGGGTATTTTTGGATGGACATCTATGCATGGGGCGTTTATCCAAAGGCGGTTTGGCGTTACTTGGAAGAAAACGATTTGGCACCAACAATTGAGCCTGGCGATATGGAATTGCTTGCGTCTGCGAAACCCGATTTCATGGGCTTAAATTATTACCAATCGGCGACGGCTGCGCACAATCCACTGGATGGTGTTGGGCAAAGTAATACGTTCAATACAACTGGTAAAAAAGGTACAGCGGAGGAGACTGGGATTCCTGGTTTGTATAAGAAAGTGAAGAATCCTCATGTGAAAACGACTGATTGGGATTGGACAATTGATCCTGATGGGCTTCATATTGCACTTCGTCGGATTAATAGCCGTTACCAATTGCCAATTTTGATTACGGAAAATGGCCTGGGTGCGTTTGATAAGTTAGAGGACGGACAAGTTCATGATGCGTATCGGATTGACTATTTGAGTTCTCACGTGAGCGCGATTCAAGCTGCGATTAATGATGGTGTGGATATGCTTGGATATTGTACATGGTCGTTTACGGATCTTTTGAGCTGGCTGAACGGTTATCAAAAGCGTTACGGTTTTGTGTATGTGGATCGTGATATTTCTGATGATGCACCGATGACGCGGATTCCGAAAGATAGTTTTTATTGGTATAAGAAAGTGATTGAGACGAACGGGAAAGAATTATAAATAACCGAAAGAGCTTCTCTTCCTACTAGCATTTGTTAGAAGGCAGAGGGGCTCTTTTTACATATTTCAAAAATAGCCCAATTTTATTTTTAAATGTAATGGGCATCTTTGAAAGCGTTGACAAATCAATCTAATATTTCCGATTGGTATAGACCTAATACAGTTTAAACCAATTATTGGCGAGGTTTTACTTTCAATTGCACGGGTATTTGCTTAGTGTCACGGATTATGACAAAGCAATAACGCTTGTTTGAAAGCGCGAACAAATAAGGGGGATTTACTAATGATGGATTGGAAGAACACGAAGAAATGGGTGGCAGGTGGAGTTTTGACGGCGGCGGTTGCGGTTGGGGCTTCGTTAACGGGAGGAACACAGGCTCATGCTGCTGTCGATGATGCCACACCGATGCCTAGCATTCAAGGAAAGCAGGTTCTGGTTGGTTATTGGCATAGTTGGAAATCGACAGGTAAGGATGGCTACAAGCAAGGAACCTCGGCTGATATTGCGTTAAAAGATGTGAACGCGGCATATAATGTGGTTCCGGTCTCCTTCATGAAGGGGGATGGCGTGAATCGGATTCCAACATTTAAACCGGTTGGGTTAACAGACAGCGAATTCCGAGCGCAAGTTGGGGCTTTGAATAAACAAGGACGTAGCGTTGTTTTAGCACTTGGTGGCGCGGATGGCCACGTTCAATTGCAAACAGGTGATGAGCAAGCGTTTGCTAATGAGATTATTCGTCAGGTGGAGACATACGGCTTTGATGGGCTGGATATTGATTTAGAGCAAACGGCGATTACGGCTGGAAACAACCAAACAGTAATTCCTGCAGCGCTTAAAATTGTGAAAAACTACTATTCTGCGCAAGGTAAGAATTTCTTAATTACGATGGCTCCGGAGTTTCCGTACTTAAAACCAGGTGCAGCATATCAAAGTTATATTACGTCCTTAACTGGCTACTATGATTATATCGCGCCTCAATTTTATAACCAAGGTGGCGATGGTGTCTGGGTTGATGAAACGAATCAATGGATTGCGCAAAACAATGATACGCTGAAAAAAGAGTTTCTTTATTATATGGCGGATTCGTTAATTCATGGTACGCGCGGTTATCTACAAATTCCGGCTGATAAACTAGTTATTGGTTTGCCGGCGAATAATGATGCTGCAGCAACTGGATATGTAGTTAATCCTCAAAACGTTTTCGATGCATTCAATATGTTGAAAAATGCAGGAACTCCAATTAAAGGTATTATGACGTGGTCCGCGAATTGGGATGCTGGTAAGAGTAGCGCTGGTGTTTCATATAATAATGCGTTTGCAAACACGTATGGACCATTCTTAGGTACCAAATAGTTAAAATCAAGCCGGGTAGTTTTTTGCTACTCGGTTTTTTCTGCTTTCTAGAAAAAAATGTTTGGCTTAAAAGTAGATTTAACGGTGATTCTTAGGGTATAGTAATAAAGCAAAGGTTTTGCAAATACTATCAGGGGAGGAATGGAATCATGCGTAAATTTTATTTGTATTTTATTTTAGTAATGGGACTTGTAATGATTGGATTGGGACTTTGGTTCGTATTTAATCCAAGTACGTCGCTTGCGGCTTTCACTTTTGTAATTGGAATTGTATTGTTACTAAATGGTCTAAATGAGATTATTTCGTATTTCAAAGGGCGTAAAGTTTTGAAAATCTCGAATTGGATTCTTTTGGATGGAGCTTTATCATTTTTAGCAGGGTTAATTATTTTGCTTAACAACAATATTGGTGAGAAATTTATCGTGCTAATTTTCGTTATTTGGGTACTTGCTTCGGCAATTCTTAATATCGTGATGGCTTTCTCTGTAAAAGGTTCTAAAGGCTGGATTTTCATCATGATTATCGGTATTATCGGTGCATTAATTGCGATTATCTCGCTCTTTAGTTCAGCGATTGTTGCAGTAACAGTAGGCTTGATACTTGGCGCTTTCTTTATTTTCCAAGGCATTGCGTGCTTGTTATTGTTTAACGGAATTCGCAAACAAATGAAATAATGGAAAACCTCCTTGTGACACGTTCATGGGGAGGTTTTCTTAGGTATAGTGAATTGAATATATTTTGGGTATGTGTTAGAATGAAGTAGAAAAGGAAGCCATGCGCTAACATGACTTCCCAATGTAGAGCCGTTGAAAAGACGATGGCTAGATAGTGAATATAAATAACCCATCTAATCTCTTCGGCTAAAAGTGAGTTAGATGGTTATTTTTTGTCTTTTTTTACTGATTTGATGAGAATAACTACAAAGCCAAGAAGTGATACAATAAATGTACCAAATCCCAGCATGAGTGTTATCGCCTCAGCAACAGACATCAGGCGTTTCCTTTCTGCAGATTTTAGTGCCTATTTCCATAAGCACCACCACCCTTCGATTAGATCAGCCACCATCTTTTCACTTCTCTACCAAGCCAGTATATCAGAAATATCGTAGCAGTGCCGTGCGATTTATTACATATACGTAACAAGAAAGGACCAGTGGATGGTGCAAAAAGTGATTGTGAATGCGAATGATGTTGGAATGTCGAAAGGGATTAATTATGGTGTCATGGAGGAGTATTTTGAATTGGATTAAGGGCTGAGTTCATGGTATTATCAGCGTGAATGGAAATGAGGTGGCTTCGCGGATGAAGAGGTTTTTGATGATAGGGGTTGCGGGCATGGCGGGTGCGTTGTGTCGGTATTTTGTTGGGCTGGGAGTGGGGCTTTTCTGGGGAGCTGACTTTCCGTTAGGTACGTTACTTGTGAATTGGAGTGGGTGTTTGGTGCTCGGGTTCTGCACGACGTATTTATTTCGATTGACGATATTGAATACGGATTTGGTGCTGGCGATTGGGACAGGTTTTTTGGGCGCCTACACGACATTTTCGACGTTTAGTTTGGAAGTGATGCAACTTTTTGGGGCGGGAGAAGCGATTTTTGCAGTTACATATTTAGGGCTTAGTTTTTTAGGTGGAAATTTGTTAGCTTGGATTGGTTTTGCACTTGGTGAACGACGATTCGTGCGCAAAAGAGAAGCGGTCAAGGGGGGCGATTTGTGATGTGGTTGGACGTTATTTCCGTCGCGATGGGTGCTTTCTTTGGGGCAAATGCGCGATATGCGTTGTCGAGCTGGATAAAACGCCGTGTGACATGGGATTTTCCGATCGCGACGCTAGTTATTAATTTGTCGGGTGCGTTTGTGCTGGGATTGGTGATTCAGTTGCAGTTGTCATTCGACTGGAATTTGCTCGCGACAACAGGGTTTTTGGGGGCTTTTACAACTTTTTCAACGTTTAAATTGGAGAGTGTGCAATTATCGACGGACCGAAAATGGGGAAAAGTAGTTTTATACCAAGTCGTGACGTATTCGGCGGGTTTGGCGCTGGTCGTTGTGGGAATGTTTGTAGGATCGATATTATAATTAGGCAGTGTGCGCTATTCGTTATCTCAGCGCACACTTCTTTGACTATTCCCAAAAACTGTGTTAATTTCTAAAAGAAGCTAAGACGAGTCGCCAAACATGATGTGACGTAGAATTGTTTTTTTGATTTTTAGGTAGGACGAAAAATTCTGCTTTACACAAATTGAGCGAAAGCGTTTGTATTCAGGAGATTCGGTGGAACCCAGAAGCGGAGCATACTGGTGTATGTGAGAACCGGAAGTCCGCCGAATCTACTGAATGCGAGCGCTTGCTGCCGATTTACATCATGTAGGCACAAGTTTAAAGCTTTCGTGGTTCGTGATCTCCCACGTAAAAAAACTAAGGAGTGAAAAATAAATATGAGAAACCAAGATGAACTGGCTGGTGTCACACATTTAGGAAATCAAGGGACGGCGTATCGAATGGATTATGCGCCGGAAGTGTTGGAGGCTTTTCCTAATAAGCACCCCGACAATGATTACTTTGTGAAATTTAATTGTCCGGAGTTTACGAGTCTTTGCCCGATGACGGGGCAGCCTGACTTTGCGACGATTTATATTTCTTATGTGCCTGGCGAAAAAATGGTAGAAAGTAAGTCACTGAAGCTTTATTTGTTTAGTTTTCGAAACCATGGCGATTTTCATGAGGATTGTATCAATATTATAATGAAGGATTTGATTGATCTCATGGGACCAAAATACATTGAAGTATGGGGGAAATTCACGCCGCGTGGTGGAATTTCAATTGATCCGTATGCGAATTATGGAAAACCTGACACACGTTGGGAAGAAGTTGCTATGCATCGTTTAATGAATCATGATATGTACCCTGAAAAAGTGGATAATCGGTAGGAGGAAATGAAAATGACAAATAAAAAAGCGTTAGTGATTTTTTCTGGTGGGCAAGATTCGACGACTTGTTTGCTTCAAGCGATTCAAGATTATGGCAAAGAGAATGTGGAGGTTATCACGTTTTTCTATGGTCAGCGGCACGATATTGAGCTTGCGAAGGCGAAATGGATTGTGCAGGATTTAAATGTGAAGCAGACGGTGATTGATACGTCGGTTATAAAACAAACGACAAATAATGCGTTGATGGATGATTCGATGGCGATTTCGCAAGGGGAATCAGAGGAGTATCCGAATACGTTTGTAGATGGGCGTAATGCGCTGTTCTTGTTGCTTGCGGGAACGTATGCGAAGGGACAGGGTATTACAGATATTATTATTGGTGTGTGTGAAACGGATTTTAGTGGGTATCCTGATTGTCGCGATGTATTTGTGAAATCGATGAATGTGACGCTGAACTTGGCAATGGATTTTCCGTTTGTGGTGAAGACGCCGTTGATGTATTTGACGAAGGCAGAAACTTGGGCGTTGGCGGATGAGTTGGGACGGCTGGACTACGTTCGGGAGCATACGCATACATGTTATATGGGCGTGGACGGTGGTTGTGGTGAGTGCCCGAGTTGTGAGTTAAGGGAGAATGGCTTGACGGAGTACTTGGCGCAAAAGGCTGGAAGTGCGATATGATGAGTATTGCGAAGGAGTTTACGTTCGATATGGCGCACATGTTGGATGGGCATGACGGAAAATGTCATAACTTGCACGGCCATACGTATACGTTGCAGGTGGAAGTAGCTGGGGATTTGATTTCAGCGGGCTCAAAAGCTGGAATGGTGTTGGATTATGGTGACATTAAGCGGATCGTGAAGGAGCATGTGACGGCAAAATTAGATCATGCTTTTGCTTATTTTGATGGAAATGAGAACGAGTGTCGTATTGCAAATTTATTAGAAGAGATGAATCGTAAAACGGTCGCGCTACCGTGTCGAACAACGGCAGAGGGGATGGCAATAGTGATTTATGATTGGCTGACACCATATTTACCAGTTTCGGCGATTCGATTGGGTGAGACACCGACTTCTTTTTGTGAATATGTAGGTGATATGCATGACTGAGCGTGAATATCGGATTGTAGAGATTTTTGAGACGATGCAGGGCGAAGGCTACAATACGGGGATGCCGAGTATTTTTATTCGGTTTGGCCGATGTAACTTGGATTGTCCGTGGTGTGATACGAATTATAATGAGTTTGAAATGATGACGGCTCAGCAAATTTTGAATGAAGTGCATAAGTATACGGCTCGGAATATTGTCATAACAGGGGGTGAGCCAACGATTCAACGCGGGATTGAAGAACTTTTACAAGCTTTGAAACTAGAGGGTTATTACTTGGCGATTGAGACGAATGGTTTGAAGGAAGTTCCTGTGGAAATTGATTACGTGGCAACGAGTCCAAAACGGTTATACAGTGAAATGTACGAGAAGCGCCATTTATCGCGGGCGGATGAGGTTCGAATCGTTGTAGATGGTGATATTCAGGAGTTTTGTGCGCAGATTGAGGCGTTGATTCCCGCGAAAAGGTATTATTTGTCGCCTTGTGAAGAGGAAGGCGAATTTAATATGTTGGAGACGATTAGCCAACTCGGGAAATTGAATACAGGGCGTGGCGAGAATAAGTGGTCGCTCAGCATTCAGACGCATAAACTGGCGGGGATTGAATAATTATATGAAGGAAGTTTATCTTGTAAATTAGCGTTTACGGGATAAGCTTTTTTTGTATAATCATTTATTTCTAACGGGTAGAATTTTTTGATAATATCCTATTTTTGTGGCTCTTAACGTGTAGTATAAAGGTATAGCTAAATGGACGTGCCTTTGTGAGATACGAAAGGAGTTTTTAATATGATGAAGAAAAGAATGAAGATGCCTATTATTCTTCTTCTGATTTTTACAATTACGATGGTTGGGCCAATAAATAGCGCGGGGCTTGGTAATTGGTTTGCAACTGGGGTTTCGGCTGGTACAGGGCTTTCACTTATTGTGGATAAGCCGAAGCAGACGGAGAATCGCCAGTTTAATTTGACATTAAAAGATGATACGGCGCTGAGTTATTCGGATGATCCTCCGAGTGACAAGGGGCCGGTAAATGTGGTTACGGTAGCGATTCCGGTTGGGATGACTCTTGATTTGGAGGCTACAAAGGAGCATAATGCTGCCAAAAATATGGGTACAATTGATTTTGATGAGGAATCTAGGAGTGCTCAAGTGACTTGGAATAGTGATGCGACAGAGCATGTATATGATTTGCTTTTGACAGCTGAAAAGGCACAGAGTTATATGTTGCAAGCTGTACGATATGATGCGAGTGGTAATGCGGTGGAGTCGAATCTGATTGCGATTACAGTCGAGTCAGAACGGATGGAAGAAGTTATGCCGGAAATAGACGAAGAAGAAACAGTGACGCCACGGAATCCGCAGGTGATGACAAGAGTTGCAGATGAAATGGTTACTTTAGCGGATGTTGTGGATCCGAGTGTAGCGAATGTAAGTACATTGACGGAATTTCATAATGCGATGATGAATAAGGATATTGCGACGATTAATGTTTTAGCAGACATTAATTATGCGGCGTTTTCTGCGGCTGACGCGAGTCCAACAAATACGGGTGCATCCTATCAAAGAATGCCTGAACGTCCGTTTACGATAAACGGAAATGGGCACACAATTGATTTTAGAAATCAATCTTATGCACCAACGGATACTTATTCTTTGCCAAAAGTGGTTACGTTTAATGATTTGAATACGTATGGGAAAAATTATTATGGCTTTTATACGGATAATTCAGCTGGTGGAACGAATGCTACGAATACGATTGTTTATAACAATGTGAATTACAGAGGCTCTCAAGCGATTCATGCTCCAGCGACAACTACTAAAATTTCTGGAAAATCATCTTTTGCGCAGACGAATAGTTATGTGAGTCCTTTTGATGGTGTGAGTTATACGACGCTTGCGAATCAGACGACATTTGCTGTTGGTGATATGAATATTCTTGAAGGTGCGGATGTGAAGGTTACGAATGAATCAAGTGGTGCAATGTACATCTTTTCAGGTGGAACGGTAGATATTGCTGAGAACTCGGTTTTGGATATTTATACATCTGGAACGAATGCAACGGTAGCGGATGGGGCGGTTTCAGGAATTACTAGTTATGGAAATATTTATGTTCGAAATGGCGCAACGCTGAAAATGGATAACGCGGTTCCGTCATCTGGAACAGCAGTTGGCGGAATTTGGATGAATGCGGGTACTTTCAGTGTTTCCAATAATGCCAAAGTGGATATTAAGGCTCGTGGCGCAATGTATTATGGTAGCCCGTTTTACATTAGTGGTGCAGGAACTTTGAATGTTAGCGATGACGCGGAGTTTAAGTTGGAAGCGATGAATACGGGAACTTCTACGCAAGATATTTTTAGTACTGGAACGGGTACAATTCTGATTGGTAGAAATGGCGTGTTTGATGTTAGTTCAGATGGAACTGGGGCTAAGTATCTGGTTTATCTGCGTGGTACTTCAAAATTCCAATTTGCGAATGCGAAACGTGTTGATATTAAGTTTAATAATACGAATCCTGCTGCAACAGCTCGTTTATTGCGGATGTCGGGTAACCTCGATGTGGATGTCCAGTCTATTCAGGCTTGGAATGCGAAGACGTGGACGGATGGTATGGATGACAATTCTAATTTTATTTGGAATCCGATGTTTGGAGTGAAGGTGACATATAGTGCAGCAAACGTTACAGCAGCCACGGGTCAATCGGTAAATGCGGCGATTAAGAATAGTTTTACAACAAACTTTAGAACGCAGAATTTCAAACGTGTTCTTTTCGAAGGAATTCCGGATGTTGATGTAACGATTGGAAATTTAAGTGATAATGTGAACCGTGAGAATAGCCGAGTGATTACTGGTAAGGCGAATCCGGGTGCTTCTGTGAAACTTTCGGGTGATCCTGCAATTCCTGTTGGGACACTTGATTCACCAAATGAGGAAGATAAAACGACGAAGTTTCATTTGATTGCTGATAATGATGGGAATTATCGTTACGAGTTGCCGGAGGGGAAGGTTTTGACGGCTGGTAGTACGGTAACGGTTTATGCTTTCTTAAACGGAAAAGACAATTCGGCACAGACGATTGTTCAAGATGACACGGTTCCAGATGCACCAGTTTTGACTGCGATTAAAGATGTGGATGCGGTTATTAGTGGGCAAGCCGAGGCTGGAAGTACAGTGACGATTTATGATTTAGCTGATGATAGTGAATTTGTGAGTGGCGTGACAAACGGTGCAGGGAATTTTGCGATAGCAGTTCCTGTTGAAAAGCGCCCAATGACGCCAAACAAAGTATATTATGCGGTGGCAAAGGATGCGGCTGGGAATGTTAGTACTAAGTCTAATCAGATGAGTGTTGTGGATACAACGGCTCCGACGGCGGACGTGATTAGGCAGTTTGTAACGCTTGGTGATACGTTCACGACAAATCCGAAGAATCTAGTGGAGAATGTTACGGACAACGCTGGAGATGGTGATGATAATATTAGTTATGCAATCACAAAAGTACCCGATGTTTCTAAAATTGGCTATTCGACAGCAACTGTAACGTTGACGGACAATGCAGGCAATGCTGCAAATTTTGTTGTTCCAGTATTTGTGCAAGATAGCAGTTCAATTAAAGATGAGAATTATTTATTACATGCGGAGGATTTCGCAGTTGCTACAGCAGATTTACCAACGACTCCTGCGGCAATGAAGGATATGGTTTTAGAAATGGCAAATGTGCAAGCCTACGTTATTGCAACGGGTGCAAGTGCCATCACTTCGGTTCAAATGACAGGGGTTGAGACGATTACGACAACGCCTGGAAAGTATCAAGTAAAGGTGACATTAGGCGAGTTAGAACGCGAGATTACTGTCACGGTTTTAGCTGGAACGCTACAATTTAAATCAGCGACTCCTGAAATTTCATTTGGAACGGCCGCTATTAGTTCTCGTGAGCAGTTTTTGAAACCGCAGGATGATGTGAAGTTAACGGTTGAGGACACACGTTCGGAAGGAACCAATTGGAAACTGACCGCACAACTTGATGCGCCACTTGCAACGGCGGATGGTGAGGAGTTAATTAATAGCCTGTTTGTCAGGAGCCAAGAAGATGGAAATACGATTTTGATTCCGCTAAATGGCGTGGCAAATGAGATTTTCTCAAATACATCTAGTTCAGACGGTGTGACAGAAATAGATCTAAATACGGCGGATGCTTCTGAGTTAGTATTGAATATTCGTCCAGGAACAGCGCGTGCGAATAAAGAGTATAGCACGACAATTCATTGGACGCTGGAAGATACGCCTTGATATAGATGAGAACCGTAGTTTTTATCAAGCATTTGGATTGTAATAACAGGAAAGAACGTTCTTTGACGATATTTTCAAAAAGTGCTATAATGAAATGGAAAAGGAAGCCATGCGCTAACATGACTTCCCAGTGCAAACACCATTTAAGATGGTGACAGCCTTATGTGACTCTTTTAAAAACCACTAGCTGCCGAGCTTAAAAGTGGTTTTTATTTTTTGTCATTTTTACTGTTCATAATCGCCACAATTAAGGCCGCAAAAGCGATCATAATTGTAAGACTTTCGAAAACAGTCATGTTTAGTCCTTTCCAGGAGAAGCCATGAATAATAACATAGGCACCACCTACTTTCATAAAAAGAGGGCTGCCAACCACCATAAACTCGTTTGCATTATCTAGTATATCATAAAATGAGTGGTTTTTAAGGCCATGCTGAAACTCTTTTTGCGAAGGGTTTCGGCATTTTTAAGTGGTCAAGCAAGTCAAGTGATACGGGCGGAAATAGAGAGGAGCTCCAATGATTAAAAAAATATGGGAAACGACAGCTGTAAGAGCTTTATTGGTGCTATTACTTACTACAATCTTAATCTACGGATTGAGTAGCTTTTATTTGATGAATGGAGGGATGTTCTGGTTTGTGATTTTGACATATGGCACGTATTTGCTGTTCTTTATAGTGCCATTTATCGGTGTCTTTACCGTTAGTAAACACGTGAATCCTAGAAAAACAATCGTATTTTTGATATTACTTGTTATCCTACACACGCTGTTGATAGCAGGTTATACAGATATTTATATATACACGGATGAGGGTGGAGTAAGCAAAATAGCAGTCCATCCATTTTTACGAGTTAGTTCTATATTGTCGGGCGTTCTGTTGCTCATTTTTTATGGTCTAAGGCTACTGGAAGGTAGCGATTCAGAAGTATAATATCTCTAATTATTGGCGAACTATGCCGAAACTTGATTGTAAAAAAGTATGATTTTGCTATAATGAAGGTATAAAAATGTTAATTTGGAGGGCTTTAAGTGAAAATAGATAGTAATGGGATGGTACAAGCGCCAAATTGGTTTGAACGTTTGTTAAGCAATAATTTTACAGTTTTGATTATTATTCTAAGTGTTATTTGTGTAGTAGGGATAGCCCTTTTTATTATTCAACTGGTAGCAAAAAGGCTTTCATGGAAAGCAGTTATTAGTGTGACGGTTCCATTAGTAGTTTTCTGTATACTGTTTGGAGCCTACGTAAACAATGTTCACAACGAAGTAGAAATGCATGATATGGTGGAAAGTACATTGAAATGATGTGTTGTACGAGAAAAAAATGGAGTGTAGCAATTGAGATGCACTCCGTTTTTTGTAATATCAAAAATCATTTTTATGTTATTTAGATAATACAGATAGAACTCATGAGTATTTGGAAATGATTGTGTTATTACTATGAGTAATAATAAAAAATATGAATGATTGGGGATGAAAATATGAGATACATAATGATTGATACGAATTATTTTGTTGCGCAAAAGTTCAATACAGAAAAAATTATACTGAAAAATTTTAAAGAAATGATAGATGACAAATTGGGGACTTTTTTATTCAATGATATTTTAATTGGAGAATACAAGAGTCATTTAGATGCATTTGTTGATTATACAAGTGCTAAATTTAAAAATTATTTAAAAGATAAGAAGACACTGAACACCGAGATACCAATGTTTGAAGAAGAAGGATTGAAAGGAAAAGTAGCAGAGTATGAAAACCAATTTTTACTTCCATTTAAACAAAAGTTTGATACCTATCTGAATGATATCAATGGAATAGATATTTCAATCGAGCAAATAAACCTTAAAGTCATCGTGGACAAATATTTTAATTCGATTTCTCCGTTTGAAGCTAATGATAAGAAGAAAAGTGAATTTCCAGATGCAATAATTGTTGAAAGTATAATCAATTGGATGAGTTGCCAGAAAAATTTTGATAAAGCAAAAGATGAGTTATATATTGTTACCAAAGATGAAGGATTAACAAAAGCCTTGCATAATCCATATATTCATGTGGTTGAAGATTTAAAGGAATGCTTACTTAGCTTGCTAGATCCGGAATTAGAGAGCAAAATTGAAGAGAATATCAGTAGCGACGAGTTCGAGATTTTTTTAGAAAAATTATTATTTGAAAATATGGATGGCCACTTGATAGAGGGTGACTTAAATTTTATGCTAGATAGTTTTGATGCAGAGGCTATGCAATACAGCATATTGGACCTTTTTGTTAAGGACTACGATCTTTTAACAGTACACAAAGAAGAAAATGAAATAAAATTAATTATTGAAATAACAGATGTCACGGCTAATTTGAATGTTGATTATAGTATAACGGACATAGATAGTGGATTCTATGATAAAGAAACGGGGCAAATATTTGGGGAGGAACACTTTGATAGATCGATAGAGATAGAAGCGGATTTAAAAATAATTGTAGCAATTTCAGTAGATGAAAATAATATATTCACAAAAAGGCTAAGTCAAACAGTAGATGATATTGATAATTTGCAGAATCGAGAACTTAAAACGGAATTGCAAAATTATGAATACAAAGTTCAGGATGTTGTTGGAGGGTTGTCGCTTGAAATAAAAGTCATAGATACAAATGTAGATGAAGATGTATATTACCAATAGATCTGAGAATTATAGGAATATAAGCTCTTATGTTATATTGGCATATGCAATTTTTGGATTTAAGTGGCACACATTTTCTAATTTAAATGACGTTTAGCGATTTCTATGGTCATAGCTGGGAATCCTTAATTGAAAGTGTGAGTAGCACTAACTATCCATTCGGTGTCAAAACGTATAAGTTTTGACACCGTTTTTGATTTGTGATAAAATCAGTACATAGATCGGTGTCATAACTCGTATTCATAAGTAAGGGGTGTTTTTCATGAATTTTACCAATATGAACCATCGGCAACTGGCCAGCAAGATTAGTTCCGACTTGATCCGGCTGGAAAATAATTTGAATGGTATTCACAAATCGAAGAAGCAAGAAGAACTAGAAAATTATAGAAAAGACTTATTGTTAATCGCTGGCCAACTTTCCCGGTTAACAGATGAAAGTTTTGAACGAGCATTGAAATTACAAACAGAAGGTGATTTGGCCGATGTACGTTCGCTTGGGATATCTAAGTTCCAAGGAAGTACAACAGTGAGGGAATTAGAGGAATGATTTACGGCTATGCACGTGTATCGACAATTGGCCAGGATTACGAAACACAAGTGGAACTTTTGACAGCTGCTGGATGTGAAGAAATTTTTCACGAGAAAATCACTGGATCAAAAATGGATCGTAAGCAATTGGATTTATTATTCTCTAAGCTTCAAGAGGGGGATACGTTTGTGGTAACGCGATTAGATCGGTTTGCCCGTTCTACTGTAGAAGGATTAACCACAACAAAAAATTTATTTGAACAAGGAATCAAAGTGCATATCTTGAATTTGGGTCTCATTGAAAACACACCGACCGGTCGCTTAATCTTGGCCAATTTCTTTGCCTTTGCGGAATTTGAAAGGGACATGATTTTGGAACGAACAGCTGAAGGGAAGAAAAGAGCCAAATTGAATCCTGATTTTAGAGAGGGCCGGCCAAAGAAGTTTACAAAAGCGCAAATCGATTTTGCTTTAGTTTTGTTAAAAGAAATGTCATATACAGAAGTGGCGAAGAATACTGGTATATCCAAAAGTACACTAATTCGTGCAAATAGAAAAAGAGAATAGGAATTATAGCAAGTTTCCTTACAAGCAGAAAGATGCCTCTTGTCTGGCTCGGGACAATTTTGGCGGGGCTATTAGGTTCATGGTTGGGAGAATTATTACTGAGGACCGGAAGTAGCTGGAATGGCAGTTTTCCCCTCCATATTAGGCGCTGTGATTTTGGTATTGCTTGTATCCTTTGTCATCAAGATGGGAAGGCAAAAGTGAGTATCTAATAAGATGACTGTCATTATTTTTCTATCAGCCACTGTGAGTAGCTTCTATTTCACAGTGGTTTCTTTCTGTCTAAAAACGTGTGAGCAGTTTTTCTTCCATTACTTCATTTCATGTACTTATGAGGAATTAATGAATAAGTACAGGACGAAAATAACAATCAAAGCACTTCGTTAAAAACATTATCTCAAACACGGTGAGCGTACATCTATGGAAAAAATATCATCATAGCAAATTATAATCCTTAGCGGGAGGAAATCTGTGTTTTGTTGGCGAGAGCCCGCAATGGGCGAATACTCGAAAAAGCTACTGGCGTATTGCAAGCAGTGGCCTTTACATCGTACACTGACAGGTAAATGCCTCGTATCGATGGGAGATGTCTTTATATCCCATCGATACGAGGCATTATACTCAAGCTATTGAACCCCCGTATGCCGAATAATACGTAGGGTGGTGTGAGAGGTTAGAGCCTAATGGCTCCTACTACTCGATTATCATCTTACAGCACTGGTACAGTCACTGTTTTAATCACGCCACCAAGTGCGTTGTATGCTGTCAAGACAACCATATCTGTCCGATTCTTAATCACTGTTTTCGCGTAGTATTGGAAGTCTGGTCCTGTTGTTGGAACGCTAATCGTTGAGCCCTTCACATTGTTCACCGTTAAGCTGATTTTGGTTACATCACCTGTAAATTGACCTTTCACGTAGCCATCTGTACCAAGTAAGAACGGATTTACTGTGACATTACCATTTGTAGAACCTGTTCCTGTTGATGCAAAAGTCACTGCTTTAGTACTTACTACATCACCAGCAGCATTAAAGGCTACCAATTCTACAACATCGGTCGTCTTCGTGATATTTGGCTTTGCGTAGTATTTGATAGTGCCACCTGTTACGTTGATACGCTGTAATGGCACTTTATTAACTTGTAATTCTACTTTGACGATGTCACCTGTAAATGTACCTGTGACATAACCGTCTTTGCCGAGTTGGAATGGCGTTATGGAACTGATAGCTCCCGTTGGTGCATCTTTTGTCACTGTGACTGTTTTGGTGCCAAGTACTTTGCCATTGCTATCATAGGCCGTTAGCTTCACGGTGTCTGTTTGGCTGCGAATTACGTTATTTGCGTAATACTTAAAATCTGGTCCAGTAACACTGATTTTGCTTCCCTCTGTGTTATTGTTGACTGTTAAACTAATCTTCGCGACGTCCCCAGAAAATTGGCCTGTTACGTAATTGTCTTTACCGAGTTTGAATGGAGCTACAGTTAAGTCGAAATTCACTGGCGTCTTTGTCGCATTCAATAAATTTTGTGCTTTATCTAAGTCCTTTTGCATGCTTGCTTTGACGGTTGTATCTACGACTGCGTCCACTAATTTTTGTACATCGTTGATTGCTTGTTGATCCGTTGTTGGTTTAAGTACATTCGTGCTTGGATTATTATTCGTAAAAAGTCCTAAAATGGCGTTAGCTGCATCTGTAGAGATACTTGGTGGAAGCGTTGAATGCAGACTATTTAGCAAAGTTTGCGCCATTTGAACATCCGCTAGCATTGCCTGTTTTTGCGGTGAATCTGGTAACTGGTTCACTAAAGCCTTCGCTGTATTGACTGCAAATTGCGATAAACTTGGTTTAATAGCCCCACTTGTTGGCGTATTATTCAAAAACAACTCATTTACAGCTTGACGAGCCTTCTCGTTTTGCTGTTTAATTTGCAGATTCATATTCGTGTCAAATTGCTGATGTGCCTCATTTAAAAGGACTAGTAATCGAGCTTTCTCCGCAGAGTCCTCAACAGTCAGCGCAGCGTTCTCAGCCGCATCCACATCGGCTTGGGTAATTTCAGTCGCAACCGTGGCAAGCATCGAATTTTGATACAAGTTATACACTTTTTGACCAAAGTCTTGAAGTCCGTTTTCAAAGTCACCTACAAAATCGGCAGCGGTTAAAGCTGCGTCATTTTGCTCTAAAATTTTTCCGTCTGGGTAGATTACATTGATACTAATGCGTGTATTTTTATTGTATTTTTGATTAAGTACATCTACATACATTTTTTCAGATACACCAGCAGCTGTCGTGGAGTATTGCGTGTGAATTGTTCCATCTGGTAGCTTTACTTGCAAGCCATATCCTTTAGCTATTTTAGTCATATCAATTTCTAGGTATACATCATAAAACTCAATTAATGGTAGATATGCAGAGATATTAGTTTTTGAAAAGTTTTTAGATGCTGGTTGTTGCGTGGGTGCAGTATAAATTGGCGCTGTTGCTGATACAGCTGCTTTTACCGTTGTGTCAGAAAGTACATTAAATGGTGCGACAATACTTGTTCCTATAATAGATGTTACTGTCAAGGCGCTGACTAATTTTTTCATTTTGTTATTCATTTGATTATAGCCTCTTTCATTTATCGGATAGTAATATTTACTGCAAAAAAATGATGATCATGAATGTATATTTGTATTTCGTTTATCGGTTGGACATCTCCATTGCTTTTTCATCATTATTTTCGGGAAAATAATTACTAAGTTATCCTATCACAGTAAGAAAAATTATAACAGCTAATTTAGTTGTTTGTCATTAAAGATTCATATTTTGGCAGACTTCTTAACCTATCATACAAATCTAAGCGAAGTAGGACAATGGAAATGAAATCAAAAATCATACGTGAAAAACTTTCCATATCCATCATCGGTATACAAAATCAATAGTGGAGTAGCTTCAGCAAAACGCCCATTTCCCCGTTAAGAGCGTTCAAAAAGTAAAAAACTATGTTTAAGAACGCTTAGCATGGTTAAAACAAGCTATATAGCAAATTATGATCCTTAGTTGGGAAATCTGCGTTTTGTTGGCGCGATCCCCGTGAAGTCTAAAAAAGAGGGAGCGTGTCAAAAAGCATGCTTTTTGACACACATAGAAAAGAATAGAAATCGCGTTCCAAAATATCCGAAAATGGATTTTGAAACATATTGCTTTTATGACGTATCTTATGACATAGAATTATTGCGCAGATGCAATAAAAATGATGAAATATATGACGAATACGTGAAAATATACATATTTTTATAGAAAAGAATGCAAATGAATAGTGACGATGCACCGAAAGCTCGGTATACTAGTCATGTTACACAGAAAAGGGATTGAATGGAATGTCAAAAACAAAAGTATAGTATTAAATAGTGCTTAATGGATGTTAAAGACTTTTATAAAACTTTGCCTACCGTTTTATTCTACGAGAATAAGATGTGTAATCATTGGGGAGAACTGACACAGTGACGAAAATTATAATGATGAGTATAGGATTAATTATAGCAAATTGTATAGGACTAATAATGCTTGTAATTATAGGTGTATATTTTTATGTAAACGAGGATACTTCTCAGGTGACGAAAGAGAATATCGAAGTATTTAATATGGAGTTGGATGTTCAATTCAATCCGGATAACCTAGAAGAGTTAGTCGGTAATTCCGAGAACGTATTTATTGGAGAGGTCATTGAGAATGTTGGATCCGATAGAATAGATGAAACACTACCTAGGACACAATTTCAAGTTAAAGTCGTGGAAAATATTAAAGGTGAACTGAGAGGAAACGTGATTGTCAATCAACATATAGGATATTTTAACTATAAGGGCGAATCTGGTGAGGAACAGTTTGGGTTAGAGAAATTTGAAGGCCAAGAATTTTTGCAAGAAGGAAAAACATATATATTTTCCTCCTTGTTTCAAGCTGATAAAGGGTGGCATAATCTACACCCGGTGCAAGGTGAAGTATTAATAAATGAAGATAAGCGTTTACTTTCTGTTGAAAGGATAGCATATCAAGAAGCGTTTAAAAACCAAGATATATAGACACGTCTGAAATAGGCGTGTTTTTTCTTTGAAATAAACGGCGTTCTTGTCTATTTTTTAATCTAGAATAGAAGTCCTGTGAGTTGTGATAATTAGACAAGGGCAGCAAGTCTTATTTTTCATGAAATTCTAATCTGGATCACAGCTACTTTTTTTCTTGAAGATGTAATATAAAAATATAAGCTAACAACAAGCAAATCCATTTTCATCCTTTCCCCCGAAGAGTGAAAATGTTAACTCCCTTTTTGACCGTCGCGGTTACTCCCTTTTCCGCGGTGGTTTTTTTGTGCGCCAAAAATATGTCTGATAAGGGTATGCCCATACACAACGGTCAGGGAACACGGTGTAGTCGGAAGTAGAGATGTCCGGTAAGTGTGTCCGATAATTGATTTTGAAATAGTAAAGCTCATTTTCATATCACCAAAGCCTAATCAAAATTAGACTTTGATATAAGTTCTCGATAGCAATCATTTCATTTTTTGCCTGTCTTAGTGTTAATCCTGCTAAGGTACCAGGAACTACGATTGCAATGATTCTTTATCTTTTGTTCCATCCTCTACTAATCTTAGCTTGTTTATTATTTTGGCAGGAGTACTGTGATTTTGGTTCCGCGATCTTCGCTACTATCTACTGCAATTGTCATATCATGCAAATCGGCAATTCGCTTCACAATGGAGAGTCCAAGCCCGCTTCCGCCGATTTTAGCTTGACGTGAGAGGTCTGCTTTGTAAAAACGTTCAAAGATGCGGAGTTGGTCTTCTTGAGAAATGCCGATACCACTGTCCTGAATGGTTATTTCGGTTTGATCTGCTTTATTTTTAGTGAGCGTTACTTGAATCGTTCCGCTTTTGGGCGTGAATTTGATGGCATTGTGAAAAAGGTTTTGCCACACTTGGTAGAGTAGGGATTCATCGCCGTAAAATTTAGTTGGTGTGAGGTCTACGATGACTTCAAGTTGTTTGCTTTGCCACTGGGGTTCGGCGGTTAGAATCATGTCGCGAATCTGGTAGTCTAGGCGAAATTCAGTAGGATTGAGTTTGTAATCATTTTTTTCTAGGGCGGTTAGTTTGAGTAGGTTCTCGCTGATTTTGGAGAGTCTACTTGTTTCTGCTTGGATGATTTCAAGATAATGGGTGCGTTTTTCAGCACTGAGGTTGTTGTCTTGGAGCAGTTTTGTGAAACCGGAAATGGATGTGAGCGGTGATTGGATTTCATGGGAGACGTTAGCAATAAAGTCTTGCCGCAGTGTTTCCATTTCACCGAGTTGTTCAGCCATTTTTTCTACTTGTAAAACGGTGTCACGAATATTACCGTCATCCATACGTTGTAATGGGCGGAGTTGTTCGCTAATTTGAAAGTTACCGCGCCCAATTTCTTCTAGGACAGCACCGAATATTTTGAAATAGGCTCGTTCGTGTCGGAAAAAGAAGCGACTGAGGATAAATCCAATGAGAACCATGATAGTGATACCGCCGGCTGCGATAGTTGCTTGTTCTAGCACCATAGGCCAGGAGAAGTCGTATTTTCCTTTTAGCCATGTGAAGATGACGTAGGAGGCAAGGTTAGCTAGGATGAAAAAGACGCCAACCATGAGGCTAGTTGCAATGGCTTTTAGTTTTTTGCCCATTATGTTTCCTCCAAACGGTAGCCGAGTCCGCGAATGGTACGGATGGTAAAGCCGGATATGTTGGCTGGGAATTTTTCGCGCAAACGCTTGATGTGGACGTCTACTGTGCGCTCGTCACCTTCATAGTCATAGCCCCAGATTTCTTCGATGAGTTGTTCTCTGGAGAAGGTTTTATCGGGATACCCGGCGAGGCGGAATAGTAGCTGGAATTCTTTTAGTGGTAGCGTGATGGCGCGGTTTTGAAGTATAACAAGCATTTCTTTTTCATTGAGTGAGATATTGCCGATACGGATTTCTTGGGTTGCTAGGATTTGATAACGCTTGAGGAGAACCCGGATTCTTGCTACGAGTTCTTCGGGCGCGAATGGTTTCACGACATAGTCATCGGCGCCGAGGCTGAATCCTTTTATTTTTTGCTCGATTTCTCCACGTGCAGTTAAGAAAATAACGGGAATTTCTTGAAAGCTTTTTATAGCGCTACATAGTTCCCAACCGTCCATGTTCGGCATCATAATATCGATAATCGCCAAATCAACTGTTGTTTTTTCAAGAACAGCGAGTGCATCAATACCATCTTCTGCATTGAAAACGGTAAAACCTTCTTTTTCTAGAAAAATGGTGACGAGTTCGCGAATGTTGCTATCGTCATCCACCATCAAAATTCTGTTCATCTATTCTACCTCCAAGAGTAGCGATATTTCCCGGGAAATATCGCTACCGTTTTTAATTAAGTCAATTGTTGTTCCGCAAATGTTGCATATAGTGGGTGACTAGCAACAAGTTCGCTATGTGTTCCACGACCGGTGATTTCGCCATGCTCGATAAATAGGATTTGATTTGCGTTCACAATTGTGGATAGGCGATGTGCAATCACAAATGTTGTCCGTCCTTCCATCAAGTTCGCCAAAGCTTGTTGGACGATGCGTTCAGATTGGCTATCAAGACTTGCTGTAGCTTCGTCTAGCATTAAGATTTTCGGATTGCGAAGGAAAGCTCTAGCAATCGCAATACGTTGACGTTGTCCGCCGGAAAGTTTCACACCGCGTTCCCCGACTTCTGTGTCTAGTTGGTTAGGCAGTTTTGCAATGAAAGTGTCTGCGTAGGCTAGTTTTGTAACAGCCCACAAGTCGTCATCGCTGAATTCTTTATCTAAACCATAACATAAATTATCACGAATCGTACCGGAAAGCATCGCGCTTTCTTGTGACACGTAACCGATTTGACTGCGCCATGAATGAATTGAAATTTCGTTTAGAGGCTGGTCACCAATCAAAATTTCGCCTGACTTTGCCTTATAGTAGCGCTCTAGAATCGCGAACAAGGTTGATTTACCACCACCGCTTGGGCCTGCAAAAGCAATGACTTCCCCGGGTCTTGTTTCAAACGAGATGTCTTGCAAAATTGGTTCATCTTCATTATAGGAGAAAAAGAGATTATTTGCAGTAATTTTCTTACCACTAACATCGACCGTAGCTCCATCGTAAATATTTTCTTCTTCGTGTTCTAAAATTTCGGAGATGCGTTCTGTGGCACCTTTTGATTTTTGGAGTTGAGTAAAGAAAGTGACGAATGATGTAACTGGTACGATGATTTGAAACAGGTAAAGTAAGAATGCAATAAGTGTACCGGTGGACAATGTGCCCGCTGAGACACGGATACCGCCGTAGCCAATAATTCCAACGATGACGCCCATCACAACGAAAAGCATCAATGGTCCAATAATAGCTGTTACTTTTGCTTCACGGACACCGAATTTTAGTAAGCGACTAATCCCTGATGTGCCATCTGTGATTTCTTTTGCTTCTGCATTAGAAGATTTTACAAGACGAACCTCAGATAGTGTTTGGCTGATAGAGCCAGTGAAATCTGCTGTTTCTTTTTGCATGCCACGGGAAATTTTGAACATCTTTTGACCGAGTGGAGCAACGACAAGTGCTGTAATTGGAACTGCGACGATGAGTAGTAATGTCATTTTCCAGTCCATAACAAATAGGATAGTTATGGCACCAACAACGGAGATGACGCCAGTTACGAATTGTGGTAAGCTGTCGGCAATTAATTCTTTGATGACCACTGTGTCGTTAATCATCCGGCTGACCATTTCACCAGATTTAGTATTATCGAAATAGGATACTGGCAAATTTAGAGTTTTTTTCCATAGTTTCTCACGCATTGAGGCTACCATTTTTTGACCCATTAAGTTAAGCAGGAAGATTGCAAAACCGTTTGTCACGGCTTGGAGCACAAATACCGCGACGATTGTTGCAATCATTTGCCAACTCAGTGATGATGGCGAGAACCCATCAATTAGGTTTTTGGTGAATAGCGGGATGAGTAGTCCTGCTGTTGTTGTTACTAAACTTGCTAAAAATCCGCCAATGATGACTGCTTTTGATGGTCTAGTTGAGATGAGTAGTTGGAAAAACTGTTTCCAACTATAGGATGACTTTTCTTTTTTTATCTTTTTCATGTTATTCCATTCCTTTCGATGCTACGCTGTCTGTTTGAGGGTTTCCCTCGTGCCACTTTAATATAAAGGATGATTATGAATGGAATATGAACAACTTACAATGTGATATGAACTACATTTATAAAAGTGTTGATTAATGCTAATGGAAGTAGGCTTAAATTCTTTTTTTTAGGATTTTATAAGGAATATATATTCATTTTCTTACTTCTGAAATCGTTTTTTAGCTATATATGTGTCTAAATTATATATAATGAATCGCGAATATAGTAGTAATTTTAAGTTATCATATGTTATAATTTAAAGATACATCGATTAGAAAGTGAGAAGGAGAGCCTATGCTATTTCTAAAAGAGGGAAAATCAAGTATTACTGTGACTAAATTGATAGAGTATTGTTTTGAGGACCCTGATTTCAATAAATACTGTTCGGTGAGTCGTACGAAAAAAGGTGATATTTTACAAAATAAACAAGGCGAAGAATTCAAAATATACTTTATTTTGAGTGGTATTTATGGCGTTGTGATACAGAGCGATAAGCCAAAAGGTGGTATTACGCGCTTTCTAGGGAAGCATGATTGTTTCGGATTGCACCATATTTACTATGATTCTTGGGAACCGAGCCAATTGCTGCAAAGTTTGGGACATGGCGAAATCATGGAAGTTGATAGTTCATTTTTGTGTGCGATTTTGAACCGGTATGATCAGGAAGGTACATTTTTTATGGCGGAATATATGGCAGAGGAGCTACGGGAATATCAATATTTCTGTAAACTTACTTTTTTGAAGAAAGAAGAGCGAATCAGAAAAGTATTATTGAAAACAGGACTTGAATTGGGGACGGAGACGGAGGATGGCATTATTTTGCCGAGGCAATTGACTCAGGAGGTTTTAGGCAGATATACGAACACGTCTCGTGAATATGTGGCGCATACTGTGATGAACTTGATTGAGGCAGGAATTTTGCGCAACCGACCGAAGCCGCTACTTATTATTGATAGAGATAGATTATAGGATTAGAATTTAGGTGTGACGTCAATGTCGTGCCTATTTTTTTGCGAAAAAGCAGTTTATGAGACATTTAGTGGTAAAAGGTATACAATGGGATGGAAGTTATGAAAGCGCTTAATGCGTATGAGGAGGATGAACATGAAATTTTTTATTGATACTGCCAATGTAGAGGAAATTAGGAAGGCTAATCGAATGGGATTTGTAGCTGGGGTGACAACGAACCCATCTTTGATTGCGAAAGAGGGGCGTGATTTTAATCAGGTAATCGAGGAAATTACATCGATTGTAGATGGGCCAATTAGTGGAGAAGTTGTCAGTTTGGAAGCAGAAAAAATGGTTGAAGAAGGTCGTGTGATTTCTAAAATCCATCCAAATATGGTTGTTAAGATTCCGATGACTGGTGAAGGGCTGGCTGCGGTTGCGGTGCTAAACAAGGAAGGCATTAAGACGAATGTGACGCTAGTTTTCTCAGCAGCGCAAGCTTTACTTGCAGCGCGAGCGGGTGCTACATATGTGTCGCCATTTTTGGGGCGTCTGGATGATATTGGTTCTGATGGGTTGATTTTGATTCGTGATATTGCAGAAATTTTTAAAGTCCATGATATTGCAACAGAAATTATTTCAGCAAGCGTGCGTCATCCGATTCATGTGATTGAGTGTGCCCGTGCAGGTGCAGACATTGCGACGATTCCATATAAAGTATACGAGCAGATGTTGAAGCATCCGCTTACTGATTCGGGAATTGAGAAATTTTTGGCGGATTGGGAAGCAACGCAAAAATAATGAATAGAATGAGAAGAACAAGCTATATTTTTAGGATGGCTTGTTCTTTTTTAGTGCTGAACCTAGCTAATACTGTTTAAATGTGTATAGCATGCATGGTAGAATAGAGGCAAGGAACGGAGGCGGGAATGATGAAAGATGAACTATTGCAAATACCTGGGATTGGAAAGCGTTTGAGTGAGGCGCTACATAACATTGGAGTTTACAAAATGGCAGATTTGAAGGGGAAGAACCCGCTTCATTTGTATGAATTGATGTGTGAATTTGAGGGTGAGCGTGTTGATCCATGTGTGCTGTATACATTTCGATGTGCGGTTTATTTTGTGGAAACAGAAGAGCCTGATCCCGCTCTCTTGAAATGGTGGAATTGGAAGAATCGCGCCTATCCAGGGGAGGTGGAGTGATGGGAACGCTTGCGGAGAGCTTGATGAGTAGTGAACGGATTGTGTTTTTGACTGGTGCCGGTGTGTCGGTACCTTCAGGAATTCCGGATTATCGTTCGAAAAATGGACTTTATACTGGGAAAGAAAATCCGGAGTATTTGCTAAGTGCGACATGTTTGCAGAATGAGCCGGATAAGTTTTACGCGTTTGTGCGGGATAATATGTACTATCCGAATGCAGAACCGAATGTGATTCATGAAAAAATGGCGGAAATCGAACGGCGCGCGGGGAAGTGGGTGACGGTCGTGACACAGAATATTGATGGGCTTCATGCAAAAGCTGGTTCACGTAATGTGGTAGAATTTCACGGAAATTTATATCGCTGTCATTGCCAAAAGTGCGGCATTACGGTACGTTCGGAGCAGTATTTGGAATCAGATAAGCATGAGAATTGTGGTGGAATCATTCGCCCAGAAGTTGTATTGTATGAAGAAAATTTGCCAGATGATGCGATAAATGACGCGTTAGCTGCGATTACGAAGGCAGATTTGATTGTCATTGTGGGAACATCTTTTAAAGTAAGCCCATTTTGTAATTTGACGGATTATCGCAAAGTGGACAGCATCGTTTTTGCAGTGAACCAAGAATTATTGAGGCTACCATTCCAACACACGATGATTCAAGACGATGCTATCAGTATTTTTAAAGAATTGTGATTTCTTGCAGAACCTGAGCGAAACATGGTAAAATTTTAAAGGTATGGACAAACTCCACATAAAGCCGAGATTCTTGTTTTATCTTTTTGGGTAGTATGAAGACTAGGCTTTACACAAATCGAGCGAAAGCGTTTGTAATCGAATAGTTTTGTGGAAGCCGGAAGCGGAGTGTACTCGTGTACATGAGAACCGGAAGTCCGCTAAACTATTCGATTGCGAACGCTTGCCGCCGGTTTACTTGGGGTATGCTCCACACAAAGATAAAGGAGTGGATGGTTGATGAACCCTGACCCCGAGAGTCAGCAGATTATTGTACAATTAATTCTTATTTTGGTGTTGACGTTACTGAATGCGTTTTTTGCTTCGGCAGAAATGGCGTTGGTATCGCTTAACAAAAACCGTGTTAGATCGCAGGCAGAGCAAGGTGATAAAAAAGCGCAGTTGCTTGTGAAAATGATAGATGATCCGAGTCGATTTATCGCGACAATTCAAGTGGGTATTACGCTTGCTGGTTTCTTCTCTAGTGCAGCGGCAGCGACGAGTATTGCTTCTGTTTTGGGGGAGCGATTTGGCGGGACTGCTTTTGCGAATGAGATGGCAGTGGTCGTTGTGACGATTATTTTATCTTACATTACGCTGGTTTTTGGTGAGCTTTATCCGAAGCGTATTGCGTTACAGAAAGCGGAAGCAATTTCTCGTTTTTCGGTACGACCAATTATGATTATTAGCTTGATTTTGGCACCGTTTGTCAAATTCTTATCGTTCTCAACAAATGTGCTTGTGAAAATAACGCGGATGGATAAGGACGAGAACACAGAGAAAATGACGCGTGAGGAAATGCAGCTTATTATTGAGACTGGCCGACGTGATGGTGCAATTGAAAAAGCGGAACTCGACATGCTTCGTGGTGTTTTTGAAATGGACACGATTTATGCGAAAGAAGTGATGGTACCGCGTACGGATAGCTTTATGATCAATGCGAATGAGAGTTCGAGTGTGTTGGTAGATAAACTTTTGGAGAAAAATTTCTCGCGTATTCCGGTTTATTTGGACGACATGGATTCGGTGTATGGTATTCTGCATATGAAGGATTTATTTTTGGCGGCGAGGAAACAAGGTTTTGATAATATCGACGTAAAGTTGTTAGTGAAAGAGGCTTTCTTCGTGCCAGAAACGATTTTTGTGGATGATTTGTTGAAAGCGATGCAAAAATCCCATAATCAAATGGCTATTTTGATGGATGAGTATGGTGGTGTCGCTGGTATCGTGACGGTGGAGGATTTATTGGAGGAGATTGTCGGCGAAATTGATGATGAATTTGATGTGTTGTCTGACGAGGTGAAGAAGTTGGATGAGCACACTTTTATTGTTGAGGGACGAATGCCGATTGATGACTTCAATGAAATGTTTCATGTGGAACTTCCCGATAGAGGAATAGAGACGATTGCTGGTTTTGTGTTGACACAGCTGAAAACAATTCCTGATGATGGTGAAGAAGTTATTTTGGAATATGAGAATTTGACTTTTATTGTGACGGAGATTAAGGAGTCGCGTGTTGTCACAATACGAGTGGAGATAGGGAAATAGGTTAGTTACAGGATTCCTTTGGGGTGAGAGACACTTCGAAGGAATCTTTTTGTATAACAATAATGGGACTTGAGATGGGCTTATTTTATCGGTATGATAGTGGTAGATGGAAATGGGGGTGCGTGACTTGTCGAATATTAAGGATATCGCAAAATTGGCTGGTGTTTCGGTGACGACGGTTTCGCGGGTTTTGAACGGTCATCCGTATGTTGTGGAGGAGAAACGTAAGCGTGTTCAAAAGGTGATTGCGGAATTGGATTATAGTCCGAATCGGAATGCAGTTGATCTTAGTCGTGGGCGGACAAATACGATTGGGTTTGTATTGCCGTATAATGATCATCCGTGGTTTGATAAGGTGATGAATGGTGTTTTGGAGGCGGCTTTTGCGAAGCGTTATTCGGTGGTGATTTGTCCAACAGGGTATGATCAGGCGGAGGAAGAAAGGTATTTGCGAATGCTGAAAACAAAGCGGATTGACGGGCTTGTAATTGCTTCGCGTGCTAATGATTGGGAGACGATTGCGCCGTACGCGAAGTATGGGCCGATTGTTGCTTGTGAGTATATTAATCATCCGCTGATTTCATGTGCTTATGTGGATCAGTTTCAGGCGTACACGGATGGATTCCAGTTGCTGAAGAATGCTGGGCATACGCGCGTTGGTTTCACGGTTGGGCGTGAGGAGCGATGGAGCAATAGTACAAAATTGAAAATAATGGCTTACGAGACTGTTTTTGGAGAGTTGGATGATGCGCTTATTTTGCAGGATTGTTTTGATGTGGCGGATGGAAAAAGGGCTGGGGAACGGTTTTTAGATTTGGCTGAGCCTCCGACGGCGATTTATGCGAATGGGGATGAGATTGCGGCGGGGATGCATTATTATGTAACACGTCAAGCCCTTAATGTGCCAAGAGATATGGCAATCCTGGGTGAGGAGAATTTGCCGATTGGGGATGTGCTAGAGATATCGACAGTGGATAAGAACTTGCGAGAGATTGGGAAGGTGGCTGTGGAGCTATTTTTGAATGAAAAAGTGGAGCGAAAACAGGTGCAACACGAAATCGTGATACGAAATTCGATATAGCGCTTGACCTGAAATGCATTTCATCGTTTATATTCAATGTAATAGAAATTGGAAGGAGCGATGATGATGCGTGTTGCGGGTATGTGTAAGGTGGCGGCGAACTTTGGAATGGAGTTTCAGTACGGAGAGTTTTATTTGGAGCGGGATTATCTCGTTTTTGACAGGAATTATAGTATGGGAATGAAGAAGCGACAGACGTTTCCAATAGCTAAGTTGACGGATATTTTGGTTGTTCCGGAGAATGGACGGCTCTATGTGACGTTTGCTTGTGGGGATATGTTGTTTGAATTGGACGAAGCTGTGAATGGTGATTTGAGCGATTTTGCTTGGGAATTGCGGACGGCGAGGTATGGTGTGAAGCAGGATGGGACGCAGTTTCGAAATGCTAAAAGACGGCAGTATACGACGCATCACCAACATCATTTTGCAGAGTGATTAGCGAAGAGAGGTGGTTTGGAATGTATAAAACGGTGATTTTTGATGTGGATGGGACGCTTTTGGATACGGAGCAGGTGGTTTTGCATGCTTTGCGTGTAGCGCTTTCGAATGTGGGATTAGATTATGAGTTGGAAGATTTGCGGTTTGCGCTTGGGATTACAGGTGAGAAAGCATTGGCGAAGTTGGGGGTAGAGAATCAAGATGCGGTAATGGCCGATTGGTTCGAGCTGGAGGCTAAATTGAATGAGGAGGTAAGAATTTTCGACGGGATTGTGGAAGTTTTGTCAAAATTGGATGGAGTTGGTGTGGTAACTTCGAAAAACGCGGGCGAAATGGAGACGGGATTTTATCCGTTTGGTTTGGCGCCTCATTTTGACGTGATAGTTTGTGCGAGTGATACGGAGAATCATAAGCCACATCCGGAGCCACTTTTGCGGTGTATGGAATTGCTTGATGCGGACCCGGCGGCGACGATTTATATTGGGGATGCTACATATGACATGGAATGCGCGCATAGGGCTGGTGCGGATTTTGGACTAGCGTTGTGGGGAGCGAAGAGAACGGATGGTTTTGAGAATGCGAATTTAATTTTTGAGAAGCCGAGTGATATTTTGAAATATGTATAAATGGAGAGCGTGAAATGGCAGTTCAAACTGTTTTTCATGCTTTTTTGTTTGAATTGGCCTAAATGATGGTAGAGAGGAGAAAGCTGTTTTGAATGGAGGAGGACAGGATGATGCGAACCAAGATTATGGTTGGAGCATTGCTAGTTTTTTCTACCATGGTGTTTTCTTCGAGTATCAATGGCTCTGTGGAACTATCAACGGATGAAGTAAAGGCGACGATGAATAATCAGATAATTGAATTGGCATTACAAAAAGCTGGGAAAAGTAAGGTGGTAGCCGAAAAAGTGGTAACATTGCCAAAAGGTACTTTTCTGCTTGCGCGGACGGTGGTTGTTCCTGCTGGTGTAACGTTGCGTGGAGCTGGTTTAAATGCGATGCCAATTTTAAAGATACGGCAGAATAATCGGATTCCGGTTGTGAAGCTTGGGAGTGATACGAAACTTGAAAATGTTGTTTTAGACGGGCAGGGTACGCGGAAGTCCGTCAATCCAAAGCATAATGGGGTTGAAATTGTGGGTGCTAGTGCGAGTCAGCGTGTGCGAAATGTGCAGATTTTGAACAGCCGGATTCAGAATTTTGATGGGAATGGCATTTTTCTCAAGTATACGGATCGTGTGCGGATTGCTGGAGTGACGCAGGCGCAGATGGTGGTTGCCAATATTGGTTATGCAGGGATTATTGGGTACTCGGCGAACAATACGACGATTCAAAAAGTGATGGTGCGAGATGTAGGTGTTTTGGGACAGCGATTGGCGTATAATATTGCGCTGACGGAAGTGTATGATAGTAAATTGGCTACGGGTGTTCAGGCGAAAGTGAATCCTCGCAGTGAGGGGGGGGTAATCACGGATTCCTATATTTTGAATAACGCAGTTTGGGAAGGGATTGATACGCATCATGGGCGGAATTTGGTGATTCAGAATAATACAATTTTGAATGTAAGAAATGCGATTGCAATTGTTTCGATTACGTTGGCTGGTGATGCTGGAACGATTGGCCCGCCTCAAAATGTGATAATTCGTAATAACCGAATTAATAAGCAGTCGGATTACGTGAGGTTGAAATTGGCCAAGTCGGAGAAATTTAAAACGGTGCGTGGCATTGTTGTTTCCGGTGCTAAGTTGAAGAAGAGTCGTGATGCGGTCTATGCAATGGGTATACAAGTTTTGAATAATCAAGTGGAGAATGTGCAGGCAATCAGTGTTTATGCTGGTGGGATTGTCATACAGGCGACTTTTGGCGCGATTGTTTCAGGGAACCGGATACAGTTGGAAAGCAGTGGGAGGACGAATTATAATGGGATTGTGTTAACTGCGAATAATAAGCGGGTTTCCATTGTTGGGAATTATATCGGCAAACTTGTTTCAGCACCGATTGAGGGTATTGTTTTTCGTGGTGGACAGAATAACGGGGAGTGGAATAATGCGAAGTGGAGCAAGGTATCGGGCTACGGTATGCTGCTATCAAAGAATTATCGGGGTGCAGGTTTGTTTGCTAATGGGAGCCTGAACATGAGGAATGCAAAATTGGTGATGAAGATTGCGGATACAAATAGTGTGGTGGTGAGGAACACGAATAATTATACATTTAAAAAATAGGAATAAGTGATTGCTTTCCGTGATCCATCGCTCAGCGTGTCGACAAACGTCTGTTTTTATCGTTAAAATTCTGTCCCAGTTACTTTGTCGATACGCTAAAATCTGATGGGAAATCATGTGAAGCAGTGTCTCTATAGTTTGAGTCAGTGCTTATCTAATTTTTTAGAAATCGATGTTATCTGGATCTGGTCCAACGCGGAGATTTTGATTCAGAGCGTCGATTTTTGTCATTTCATCGAGAGTTAACTCAAAGTCAAAGATATCCATATTTTCTGCGATGCGGTGTGGTTTTGTGGATTTTGGAATAGCAATGATGCCGTTTTGTAAGTCCCAACGCAGGATAATTTGGGCGATGGTTTTATTGTGGTGTGTCGCGATTGCTTGGAGTGTCTGATTGTCGAAGAGACCGCCTTGCATGAGTGGGGACCAAGCTTCGACGCGAATGTTGTTTTCTTTGCAATACGCTATAAGTTCTTTTTGTGTGAGTCGTGGATGGAGTTCTACTTGATTGATGGTTGGCATGATGGTGGCGTGCTTTTTGAGTGTTTCTAAATGGTGAATCTGAAAATTGCTAACGCCAATTGCGCGGATGTGGCCAGCTTTGTGAAGTGTTTCGAGCGCGCGCCAAGCATCAATGTATCTGCTATCAGCGGGCCAGTGAATGAGATAGAGATCGAGATAGTCAAGCTCCATTTTTCGCATAGTTTCGTCGAAAGCGGCAAGTGTTTCTTCGTATCCGAGGTCGGCATTCCAGACTTTGGACGTGATAAAAAGTTCTTCGCGTGGGATGCCTGATTCGCGGATACCTTGGCCCGTACTTGCTTCGTTGCCGTAGATGGCTGCGGTGTCGATGCTACGGTAGCCGAGTCGGATGGCTTCTTTGACAGCGGATATGAGTTCTGTGCCTTCTTCTACTTTAAATACGCCGAGTCCGAGGACGGGCATGTCGATTCCATTTGCTAATTTGACTGTTTTCATTTTTAAAATTCCTCCTGTTTTGTTTCTAATTTTTTGCTCCATGCGGTTAGAGCCACGGCTGTGAGGACCATAATCATGCCAATCCAGGTTGTGTCGCGGATTTGCATGTAGGTAATAACAAGCCCTCCGATGTAGGAGCCAAGCGCGATTCCGGCGTTAAACGCGGCGATATTAAGTGCGGACGCGATATCAACTCCTTTTGGGACGAATTTCTCTGCTAACATCACGACGTAGACTTGCAAGCCAGGCACGTTCATGAAGGCAAAAACGCCCATGAGCAGTATTGTTGCGAGCCCGAAAACTTTGGATGGGGCAGTGAAGTAGAGTAATCCGAGCACGATTGCTTGCGCGATAAACATATAAAATAAGGCTTGGATTGGTCGTTTATTGGCGACTTTCCCACCGATCATGTTGCCGATTGCAATGGCGATTCCGTAGATGAAAAGGAGAATCGCGATAGTGTCGGTTGGAAAACCGGTGACTTGTTCGAGTAGTGGTGTCATATAGGTGAATACGACAAATGTTCCTCCATAGCCGAGTGCGGTGATGGCAAACACAAGTAGTAACGGGCCATTCGTGAGTACTTTGACTTGGTCGCGAAGAGTTATTTTGGTGCCAGGTCGCAAGTTTTTCGGTACTAGGATGAGATTAGCGATGAGTGCAATGATACCGATTGCTGTGATGCCAAAAAATGCAGCGCGCCAGCCGAATTGTTGCCCGATAAGTGTGCCAATCGGGACACCGGTTATGGTTGCGATGGTGAGCCCAGTGAACATGATGGATATGGCGCTGGCTCTCTTGTTTGGCGGAACAAGGTTGGCTGCGATGGTGGACCCGATAGACATGAAGACGCCATGTGCGAAGGCAGATATGACGCGAGCGATGAGTAGTAGCGTGATAGTATTAGAGAATGCTGCGGTCAGATTACCGAGTATGAATACAATCATGATGGTGAGTAGCAATGCTTTGCGATTCATACGGGATGTTAGTGCTGTTAAGATTGGTGCACCGAACATGACGCCGACTGCATAAAGTGAGACGGTGAGCCCCGCTGTGCTAACTGGTATTGCTAAGTCTTCTGCGATGAGAGGAAGCAACCCGACGCTGATAAATTCGGTCGTTCCAATCGCAAAAGCACTAACTGCTAAAGCCAATAAAGCAAAAATATTTCGATTTCCTTTCAAGTGATAAGCCCCCTTAAATTCTGCTTGCTTTTTTGATGACAAGTGTTATTATGATACTTAGTAGACATTAAAACAAGTACGTACTTTTTTGTAATATAGATACTTTTTAGTACCTATAGGAAGGAGCAAGTGATGCAAAAAAAATATAATATTTCTGTTGAGGCTACACTTGAGGTCATTGGTGGTAAGTGGAAATGCGTGATTCTATGCCATTTAACACACGGCAAAAAACGAACGAGCGAACTGAAACGATTAATCCCATCCATTACGCAAAAAATGCTCACGCAACAATTGCGAGAGCTAGAACAAGATGGAATTATAAATCGGATTGTGTATAATCAAGTACCACCCAAAGTGGAATATGAATTGAGCGAATACGGCCAATCACTGGAGATTATTTTGAGCGCTTTGTGCAATTGGGGTGACGGTCATATCGAGCGTGTATATGGGAACCGATCAGACTTTTTGGAAGAGAGTATATTGAATCAGTAAAACCAATAAAACAGGTTTAGTGGTAAATAGCCCCACTAGACCTGTTTTTATCATTAGAAAGCTTTTAGCAAAAAGCATTTACCTACTTCGCTTTTGACTTCCATCACGGTAGATTTTGTCGTAAAACGGATATCATTTGCTGATAAGTATTCTTGTTCATAATGAATATCACCGCTTACAACATAGAGGTGAATCGATTTTGGTAATGTAATCATGCAACCTCTGGGCAATATAAAATAGTTCAATGCAGGTGCACTAGGTGCTAAAGGTGTGATTAGTGATACTTCAGAAAATAGAGAGTCTGGATTAAAAGCACTTTTTAAATTTGTAGTCCCTATCATCAAATTTCCATTGTATCCTGTGCGTTCTAATAAAATGGCTTTTCCATTAAATTCGAAAACACCGGGAATACAAAAATAAAAACCTTTACATAATGGTCCAAAGTGGGTGCCCATATATTCAATTGTTGCACCATCTTCTTCTATAATCCCTATCGTAGTTGTCGCAATGTTTCCTAATACGGAAAAAGAAACGACACTTTCCATTCTAGAAATCGTATATGGGAAAAGTGATTCTTGTGCATCGTGTAAGACTTTATAGTTAGAGGTGTTATCTTGTAGCGATAGCCTAGCCAATAACAGCGCCTCCGATGCATTCAGAACCGCTATAAAGAGCTATATGTTGACCTGGCAGAAGGGCTCGAACCGGCTCATCAAATACGATCTGCGTACTATCGTCCCTAGGAGAAATGGTAACTCTAATATTTGGTTTTCGATAACCAGTTTTAGCATGGCAAATAAGCGAATCAAACGTGCTATTTGTGTGTGAAAACAAGCTTATACTATCAATTAGCGCTTCCGTGACGAATAATTTTGGGTGGTTATGATTTTCGCTGACAATGATTGTATTATTGCTGTAGTTTTTTTCAATCACGGTTAGCCTAGGTGAACTGTCTCCTACTGTGAATTCATAGCTTGAACCAATTTTATAAAAAGCTAAACCATCGTGTGCGCCGATTGCTTCCTGTCCATGAATGATAGCGCCTTTTTTCTGATCCACAAAATCACGAATAAACTGGTTAAATTCTTGTTCCCCAATATAGCAAAGCCCATCAGAATCAGTTTTTGCCGCAGTTGCAAGTTCCGCGCCGATAGCGAGTTCACGAATTTCCCACCTAGCTAATCCAGATAACGGGAAAATCACATTCTCTAACTGTTCTTTTTTCAGCATACTTAAAAAATAGGTCTGCTCATTCTGGTCAGCGCCAGTCATAAGTTTAATATCGTTATCAACAACGCTTATTTTTGCATAATGACCTGTTGCGATATAGTCAGCGCCTAATTGTTTCGCATATTTTTTAAATAGACCGAACTTCACTTCTTGGTTACAACGAACATCAATGCTTGGATTTTTTCCTTCCAAATGGCCGCGAACAACATGTTTAAACACACGTTCCATATAATCTGCTTCAAAATTAATCGAATAGTAAGGAATATCTAGCTCATTCGCCACTTTTACAACATCCCGATAGTCTTCCGTTGCAGTGCAAATACCGTCTTCATTTTTCTCATCCCAATTTTTCATGAACAGACCAATGACGTTATATCCTTGTTTTTTCAGTAAGTAAGCAGCAACTGATGAATTTACGCCGCCACTCATGCCTACTACGACTGTTATATCTTTTTTCATATAGACACTTCCTTTTGTAATAAGTCTTGGATTTTTGAAATTGTTTTGACTAGGATTTTTGTAGCGCTTTCTATATCTGTAATCGTTAAGTCTGGTCCGAAACTCACGCGAATGGATTCGGTGTTTCTAGGGCTTTCTGGGCCAAACATCGAAACTAAGACATGGCTTGACTTCACGCTTCCAGAAGAGCAAGCGGAACCAGCAGATATGGCAACACCAGCGAGATCTAAATGAGGAATGAGCAAATTTGATGGAATGCCAGGAAACCAGATGTTTAAAATGTGTGGTGCCTTGTTTGCATTATCACCATTGATTTCAAAAGCAACTTGTCCAGCGATGCCTCGCAAAAATGTATCCCGCAAAGATTGAATCTGACTGATAACATCATTTTCAGGGTTTTTCATGATTTTCACCGCGCTTGCAAATCCTGCGATTCCTGCAATATTCTCCGTTCCAGCGCGTTTATTTTCCTCCTGCTCGCCCCCTTTGACTAAACTTTCAATTTTGCAACCTTGCCTTTTAAAAAGAAAACCGACTCCTTTTGGCCCGCTAATTTTATGTGCAGAGGTGGAGAGTAGGTCTATGCCAAGCTCTGTGACATCAATAGTTTGTGTTTCGTAAGCCTGAACAGCATCTGTATGAAAAATGATTGCCGGGTTTTGCTTTCGAATCAGTGCACTCATTTCCTTAATCGGCATAATCACACCTGTTTCATTATTCACCATCATTGTAGACAAAAGAACTGTATCTGGGCGAATTGCTTGCTGTAGCTCTTCCAAACAAATGGTACCGTCTTTTTTTGTTGCAAGATAAGTAACTTCAAAGCCCTCTGCCTCTAAATAAGACATTGGTTCCTGCACAGAAGCATGCTCAATCTGTGTCGTGATAATGTGTTTTCCCGCCCTTTGAGACAGCTGATTTATAACACCAAAAATGGCTAAGTTATTACTTTCTGAACCGCCACTTGTTATAATGATTTCATTTTCTTTTGCACCAATACTTGTAGCCAACGTAGCTTTGGCTGAATCCAAAATATAGCGTGCCTTTCTACCAAATTGGTGAACACTAGATGGGTTCCCGAATTCTTGTCCCATCACTACTAGCATTGTTTCCAACACCGATGGATGAACCGGGGTGGTAGCAGCATAATCCAAATACATGTTTATCACTCTTCTCTCTGTAAATAGTTAGCAAGCATCTTATAAACCTTCGATGCTAAACGACAATTTCTTGTCTAGAGTTATCGTATGATTTATTTTGAAAGACATCTAATCAAAAAATACCTGCAAGCGAGTGTTTTGTGAAAAAAGAGACCGCTATCAAGTCAGATTTTTGGCTGTTTCTGCGCATTTTTATTCATGTGAAGCACTACCTAAATATTAGCAGTATCAAATATATAGCTTTTTGTGATTAATTACGCATAAAGCGAGTGGAGCCATGATTTAACAGGGAATTTATATCCTTAATTTTTCAAAAAATGCATGATTGATGTCATTTTTTGGTCAGATGATTCAGTGATTATCGCATAGAATGAAACCGTTACATCTATATTGATACGCGAGGAGGGATGCCTGTAATAGCGAATGTGTATGGAGAAACATAAGTACAGAAATAAAATTATGTTTGAGGGGAGGAATATCTTTTTACTATGAAATCAATGTTTAAAATAATGCTGATTATTCTAGTTATTGCAAGTCAAATGCAAGTCAGTATTCCAAATGCCAAAGCTGTTTCAAAAAACACAACGAGCCAAACTTTGGCCGAAACTGAAAAGGTAAATACGTTCGCCGAATTGAAGAAGGCTTTGCAAAACGCGACTGTAGAGAACATTAGTATTGAGTCAGATATCGTGTTTTCAGAAGACATTCAGATGAATTGGCGCAATGTGACAATCAACGGAAATGCGGATAAAGGCATTATTATTGATGCGAAACAATATGCCATACGCGCGAAAGAGAATTACACAGAGAATCGCACATTGACAGTTAAAAATATGAAAGCGCTTGGTATGCGAGCTGCAGACTACAAGTTCATTGAAGCTAACCGTGGTTGGGACGTTGTTTTTCAAGGTATGGATTACAACGGTTCTGAACTTGTGAAAGCATCGAATGGAACAGTGAGTTTTATGGGGCAAAATACTGTGAAGACGTTGTATGAAAATGCGAGCGTTCGTCACGTTATCTTCAAAGAAAATAGTAATTACAATGGAATTGCAGCTGATGGTGCCAAACGTGCTGCGTTTAGTTTTGATGGCGATTACGTAGATGGAAAGTCCATTGGGAAAGTAAGCGTAGAGCCAGGTGCTACTGTGAATATCGCGGTTGCACCGAAAGATACAGCGGGCCTATACTATTATCCAGCTTTTAACGGCAAAGTATATGATATTGATGTGGCAGAATCTGCAACTCTAAACATTGATGCATCAGGAACAGCGATAGGTTTTGCGGCAAGAGGTGCGTATTATTCAACGCCGACAATGACTGTGCGTAAAGATGCAAAAGTGCAGCTTACAAGCCGTGGTGGTGGCGAATACCCAGCAATTGATTTGCAGGAAGCTAGCGTAATTAACGTTCATCCAGAAGCAACTTTTGCAGTTACAGGAAATAGCATGAAGGGCGTTATCACTGCGGTTGGTGGTTCACGAATCACGCTGGATAATCCGAAAGCATACGATATCAAAAATAAAAAATCGCATAGTCCACTTTTTTATGCTACCAAAAACACAGTATTTGCGATTAAAGATGCTACGGTGATGACTTGGACGAAGACGGGTGGCGAATATGATCGGGAAGCTGACAATGCTTGGGAGAAAAATACGATGACAACAGAGATAGAAGGCTCAAACTCCAAGAATACCGAATCTACAGATGCAGACTTGGAAGCGAAATTCCAGATGTTCAAATACGGTAGAATCAGCGGTAGCGGCGAGGCTAGTTCAAATGAAAAACCAATCATTTATGCCGAGGATAAAACCATCAACGTAGGCGATGAATTTGATCCGTTAGAGGGCGTTACAGCACACGATGCCGAGGATGGCGACTTAACGAAAGACATCAAAGTATTGCGAAATGAAGTCAACCCGAACGTGCCAGGAATTTACGAAGTGGAATATTCGGTGACGGATTCAGATGGCAATACGACGACGAAAACGATAAA